>PWSB01000203.1 GCA_003563375.1 Actinomycetota bacterium
TCAAAATATTCACTGAAGAGGTTTACCTGCTCAGATGCCTGGAAACAAAACTTTTTTTTGTCTATGGCCCCATATATCCTGTCTATGTCTTTTTGCATCATGCCTTTTGCCTGCCTAAGTGTCTGTATGGGTATATGGGTGACCTGTTTTGTCCACCATTTTTCCCGGTACCTGAACCCGTCTTCATCCTCTGTCTCTTTTGAGCCCAAAAAATCGGGTATCCTGAAATGCCTTACCATGTCCAGGGTCCGGCTTACTGCCAGGCAGGTCATATCCTCGGCATTCTCAGGAGTCAGCCTTTGTCCGCTGACCTCTTCTATGAACCCTGCATTATGGATTATATCGAATACCGGGACGCGGTCTGTCGGCCTTCCTTCGAATGTATTTAAGACTCTTTGTCTGCAATCCATCTATTTCTCCATTTTTCTAAATTAGGGCATTTACCTGTGTTATCAAGGTTAATGGTCGCCATGGGTGAAGATGCCAGCCTGAGCTGTCTGGCCCTTTGGCCTGGTAATAGGCTTTCCCTTTATCTTCTTTGTAAAACATTAAAATCCTTTCACCATTTTAGCAGAAACCAGGGTTTTGCCACAGTATCAATAAGCGAGTATGGTTGAAAAATTTAAAAATATTTGGTTAGCCTTCTATTGCCATCTATGTTATTTTTTTAAAATAAGTCTTAAAGTAATTGATAATGACAGGAAACGGAGGGGTTTTTTTGGATACAGAAGGACTGATGGATATAATCGAAAAAAGAAGGAACCATAAGGTTTTTAAAAAGGACCCGGTAGGGGCCCGGGACCTTGAAGCAATACTTGAAGCTGCAAGATGGGCCCCTTCCCCCGGTAATGTCCAGCCCTGGGAGCTGGTAGTGGTAAGAGAGGCTGACAGAAAAAAGAGGATAGCCGAGATCCATGCTGCATCCATGAGCAGCCCGGGAAAACCAAAAGAGATACCCACTGTCTATACAGACCCTCCTGTGCTTGTAGCAATCTGCATTGACACCAGGATAAAAGATGGGTTTCCCGAAAGTTTTTCCAGGGAGTTTTTGACCTATGCCGGAGTGGGCGCCCTTATGGAAAACATGTGGCTTGCCGCTGCAAGCCTTGGCCTGGGGATGGGCACCGGCACCCAGCCTGTCTCTGCACAGAAGGACCTGCAGAGTTTTTTTGGCTTGCCGGGCCATTATGAGGTGCCGGAGATCGTACAGATAGGATACCCAAAAAAAGCGCTTGGAAAAACCTCCAGAAAAAAACTGGAGGAGTTTGTGCACTGGGAGAGTTAGGCAGCTACCATCCCGGGCAGTTTTGGTTCTATTCCTGGTTTACCGACTTTAATTATTTAAGAATACCTTTTATAATTCAAGATTATGGAAAGGAGCATATATGCCAAAAAATAAGATGATTGCCGCCCTCATCACTTTGCTCATATCCGGGCTTTTGTTTTCCAGCGGCTGCGCAAGGGGAGAGGAAGGCGAAGTAGGCTTTGAGACCCTTGCCCAGGGGTTTGACAGCCAGATACAGGAAAAATGTAATTTTGTGCTGGAAAACGAACAGGAACTGGAACTGATATGGCACAGGGCCGGGCAAAACAGCCCGCCTGAAGTTGATTTTGATGAGTATAAGGTAATAGCTGTCTTTTCCGGCGAGCAGCCCACAGGGGGGTATGAGATAGAGGTGGAAAGGATAGCCGAGACAGAGGGAAGCTTGAGGGTATATATACAGGAGACTTCACCTGACCCTTCTGACATGGTGACCCAGGCTTTGACTTATCCTTACCATATTGTAAGGGTGGCGGCAATAGAAAAAGAAGTAGAATTCATATACCAGTAGTTAATTTATAAATTTTAAGCTGCTTTTAACCGGGCAATCCTTTTGCTAAAATTATTCAACAAACAGGAAATTTGTATGGATAAGATGGACATAGGAAGGTTTAAGCCAAAAGTATCTATTATAGGATGCGGAAACGTGGGCATAAGGTACGCTTATGCCCTTGTTTTAAACAGCCTGGCCAGGGACATAATGCTTGTAGACATAGACAGGGCAAAAGCTGAAGGGGAGAGCATGGACCTTTCGCATGCCTCAGCGTTCCTTCCAGCTGTAGATGTCCAGGCGGGAGGATATGAAGATATCTCTGGTTCGGACCTGGTGGTTATAACCGCAGGAAAAAGCCAGACAAAAGGTGCAGACAGGCTGGAGCTTACCCAGGTAAACATAGACTTGTTCAAAAAGATCATACCACAGATCATGGAATATGCGCCCGAGGCGATCTTTCTGGTGGTAACAAATCCGGTCGACATACTCTCGTATGCCACCTATAAGATATCCGAAAAACCTGCCCGGCAAGTAATAGGGTCAGGCACTACCCTGGATACGGCAAGGCTTAAATCAGAAATAGCAAAGCACTGCAAGCTAAACGCTAAAAACATCCATGCCTACATACTGGGAGAGCATGGGGACAGCGAGGTAGCCATCTGGAGCAGTGCCATGGTAGGGGGGATACTTTTTAAAGATTTCTGCCCCCTTTGCAAACAGGCCAGGAGCAGGTGTTTTGATGAAGACCTCAAAGATATTTTTGAATCAGTAAAAGATTCTGCATACGAGATCATCAAAAGGAAAGGGGAGACCTCATATGGTGTAGGGGTTGCACTGGCAGCAATAACCAGGGCTGTATTGAACAACCAGAACAGCATATTGCCGGTCTCAACCCTTGTGGACGGGGTTTTGGGAATAAAAGATGTCTATCTCAGCCTGCCTGCTGTCCTAAACAGGAATGGGATAAGAGAGGTATTGGATCTTAGGTTCAGCACAAGCGAGCAGAGGAGCCTTAAAGAAAGTGCCTCAAAACTTAAAAATGTCATCAAAGGGTCAGGACTGTAATGGGGAAGAAGAATAAGAATAATATGAAACCTAAAAAGTTTATTTTCAAAGACAGCATCACCCTGGTGAGCCCCACGGGGCTCAGGGCACAGAACCTGAGGGAGTTTTTAAACATACTGGAGACCTGCCCTGACAAGGTGGTATTCCACCACCTCTACCAGTCCCACCTAA
>PWSB01000099.1 GCA_003563375.1 Actinomycetota bacterium
GGCAAGCACCACTCCTATGCCATTATCAATACAAGCCAAAAGTGCTTTTTTATTATATGGAGGCAGATTTGATCTATCATCGAGCAGGGTCCCATCTACATCTGTTGCTATCAGCCTAAACATTTTTTATCCCAATAATTCAATATTCCTTTAATATGTGCCTAAATACTGCTTTTCCTAAGCCCGCTCTATAGTTTTCTTCGGTTACTATATCCGCTTTTTGCAAGACCTCTGGATATGAGTTTTTAACTGCAATATTTAGGCCGGCTACCTCGAACATGCTGAGGTCATTGTAGCTGTCTCCAAAAACAACTACTTCTTCTCTGCCATAGCCCAACATATGCATGATCTCTTTTAGGGCATTGCCCTTGCATAAACCTTTGCTGAGGAAATCAAAAAAATATTCGCCAGACCTTACAATGAAAAGCTTTTCCCCAAACTTATCTCTCAGATATTTATCAACTGGATCAGTCTCTCTGGCAGGAACATGGACACTGACTGTGTTTTGGATAATACGGGGATCGTCCAAACTATCCACTTTGATAAGCTCCACCCCGGAATCAGTTATATATCTCATATTGGGGTGATAGGTCTCATATAAGACCCTCCCATCCAGCAAAGCTGAGGTGCAACTTACCCCGTATTCCCTTATGGTCTTTAGCAGTTCAATGTAATCTTTTTCCCTTATCGCTCTAGATTTGAGGATGTCATTTTTATTGGTGGCAATCACACCCCCGTTCAAAGTGATCTGTGGGAGCTTTAAACCAAACATTTCGATCAGATGGGAAATGGAGAGTATGGTTTTACCTGTAGCCAGGATAACCTTTATTCCCTTCCCCATACAGGCAAAAATAGCTTGCCTATTTAATTCCGGCACCTTGGACTGGTTATCAAGCAATGTACCATCTACATCGGTGACTAATAATTTATACATCAGAAATTACCTATTATTTTGTCAGAACAAACAGAAATGTATATTACCAATAAAGAAAACAATAGGCAATAGGAATGGATATCAGGTAGCAAAACCTTTGTGGTACACCCATGGTTTGAGTTAGTGGGTAAAAAAAGATTATTTACCTATCCTGTCCCCTTAAAAAGTATTGAAGCAAAAATTCTCCCCTTCAATACCCAGATGCTGTCCTGCTTCCCGTGCCGCCTTATAATCCGGATGTGCGATAAACCAGGTGTTCTTTGCTATGATAAGCTTATCTGCTTCGCCCCTGCCAGCCTTAAAATCTATAGGGGAATTTGTATCAGCAATCAATGCAACTATAACATTTATGCCTTGTTCTGGATATACATTGACGGGGACAAAATGCATGCATCCACCTTTCAGCTCTATGGTAAGGCCTCTGGGGGCATAAAAGGCTTCAATGAGTGAACTATCGTATGTACCCCCTGGCCAATCTATATGATGGTCAAGCCCTAAAAGCATAACCATGTCAGTGCCATTGACATATAATTCGCTTCCCTGGTGATATTCAAGGGCATTGAGCTTGTTGTTCCTACCGCAGCAATGACCTACCCGAACCTCCATCCCAGCATAGATACTGGCCAGCATAGGATCCAGCTCAGAAGACATTTCTTTTCGCATCTCAGGTAAATCAGCTACGTATTTTATATCGTCCTGCATCTCTATCTGGTCAAGATATCCGATCAGTTTATCATTTTTGAATTTTTTATGTATGGTACCGAATTTTTTAAAATTTTGGTCAAAAACAGATGCGATATTCCTGCCTGGATTGATCTTATTTAATTTTTTAAGGACTTCTGCCATTTTTTCCCCTTTTCTAACTAATAATATCGTTTTAATATTTTTAGAACCCTTCCAATTTAAGCTAGCCATTTCTTCGAAAGCAAGCTCTTTATCCATCACAGGCCACATGAGGCCACAATCCGCTTATATCAATTATTTATTTCTTCATAAATAGAGACCAGGTTGATAACAGGTGTATCGGGAAGGGTCAGATGTGTAGGGGCCAAGATGATCCCGCCTTTTTTACCCCATAGCTCCTTTATCTTTTTTACCTCTTCTTTGACCTGTTTGGCTGTGCCCTGTACAAGCAATTTCTGGATGTCCAGCCCTCCGTGGAAACAAACCGAGCTTCCATATAAATTATAAAGTTTGTCTATTTTCATGTCTCTTGCAGAGGTCTGCACTACATCAAAGACGTCGATCCCAGCATCTATCATATCCGGGAGGAACTGGTGGACGCTTCCGCAGACATGCCATCCAAAAAAAAGGCCATTTTTTTTACAGTTGCCTATCATTTTCCTGTATACAGGCAGAAAATATTTCTTAAATATTTGCGGGTCAAACATTATCCCGTCCTGGCTTGCTATATCATCCCAGGCCCCGTAATAGATAGCCTTATCCTTTGCTGCCAAGACCTCCCTCCTGTTAAATTCTACGCAAAAATCCCCTACTTCCTTTATCAGGGATTCAGCCAGTTTTTTATTAAATGCCAGGTCCATAAGAAATTTTTCCATGCCTCTAAGATAACAACATATCATGAACACGCTGTTTAAGCTCCCCATACAAATAAGGTTATCCTCATCTATATCGATATTTCCATACCTGTTTTTCATTTTATTAAAATCAAAAGACTTAAGCCTGGATAATAAGAAACCATTTTTAAGCTCATTGGCTGAATCAATATGACCTAGGGGGGGCTCTATCCCTATATGGGGGTAGCTGATGTCAAAATTTTTCATCTTGGCTTTTTTTGCTTTGATCCCTATGGTGTAGAAGTAATTTGAGTCATCCACATAAGGGGGCTGCGGCTTCTTTCCCATAAACTCAGGCAAAAGTATGGCAAACTTATCTAACTTGGTCCCTGTAGACCAAAAGTCTGCGCCTAATCTTTTTAGAAGTTCCTTGTAATTTGAACCGAAGTCATCCGGATCCTTTAGGTTAAAATATTCCATTGTCTTTCGTGCGGTAAGATCACTTGCCCTGAAGGTTGCGGGGATCCTGTCTACACTTTTTAGCTTAATGGCTGAAATCAATCTCTCTTTTTTTTGCATGTCTTTCCTTGTATTTAACCTATATTCCGATTCAATCCTTTATGAGCAGCCCCTTCTTTAAACCCAGAAAATCTCTGATCTCCTCCACAACCCTTTCAGGAGTAGGTATGACTTCTTTTTCCAAAGAGGGGGTCATTGGGATAGGAGTATTTTTTGAAGCAATCCTTTTAACAGGATAATCAAGGAAATCAAAGAACTTCTCAGAGGCTATAGCAGCAACCTCTGCACCGATACCTCCTCTAAGGGGGCCTTCTTCTAAAATAACGAGTTTAGATGTCTTTTCAACAGAATTACCTATAAGTTCTGTATCCAAGGGCACAACAGTCCTGGGATCAATTACCTCTATATTCACACCATTCTCTTTTTTTAGCTGTTCTGAGACTTTTTTTGCGACTTCCACCATATAGGAGACAGCCACGATGGTAAGGTCATCACCCTCCTGGACGATTCTTCCTTTTCCCATAGGGATGGCATATTCCTGTTCTGGGACCCCTGACTTTAATTTATAAAGTTTCTTATGTTCAAAAAACAATACCGGCTTGCCCAGGCTTATCGAGGTCTTGAGCAGGCCTTTAGCTTCATAAGCATTGGAAGGCAGCACTATATTCAAGCCCGGAATGCTTTGAAATATTCCTTCCAGGCATTGAGAATGGTGGGGTCCGGTCCCGCCACCGCTGCCTCCAGGCAATCTTATGACCAGGTTCAGGTTAAACTGGTCACCGGACATAAAATTGATTTTAGAGACCTGGTTTAATATTCCATCAAAGCAGACCCCTATAAAATCAGCAAACATGATTTCTACTATGGGCTTCATTCCCATAAGAGAAGCGCCTATACCCGAACCAAGTATGGTATTTTCAGAAATAGGGGTATCGATTATCCTTTCAGGCCCAAATTCTTCGAAAAGCCCGGTAGAAACTCCGAAACATCCCCTATAGCCTTTGCCTACATCTTCACCGATAAGGATGACATCCTCATCTTTTCTCATCTCTTCGGCCATTGCCTCTCGCAATGCTTCGCCGTATGTAATCTCTCTCATATCTCCTCCTTTATGTTTCCATCGAAGGATCAAAAATAGGGAAATCCGCACCCAGGGCAAATTCTTCAGACCCCTTTATTATTTCTTCTATTTTATCCTTTATTTTTTCAATCTCTTCTTCTTTTATGCCTTGCTGGACAAGTTCAGCTTCGAGCCTTTTAATGGGATCCTTGGATTTCCATTCTTTGACTTCTTCCTTGGGCCGGTAGGGCCTATTATCAAAAGCAGAATGCCCCAAGAACCTGTAGGTATAGCATTCGATCATTGCGGGCCTTCTTTCTTTTCTTACCTTTTTAACCAAGCCAGACATCTTTTTGTAGACATCCTTTACATCCGTGCCGTCAGCTGTTTTTACCTCCATATTATATAGCTTAGCCTTCTGGTGCACTTTGATGTTGCAGGTATCCTCATAATGCGTACCCATGCCGTAAAGATTATTAATGCATACAAATATAATAGGAAGGTCCCACATATCGGCAAAATTCAAGGCTTCAAAAAAAGTACCCTGGTTAGAAGTCCCATCACCAAAGTAACAAGCCAGTATGCTGTCCATTTTTTTTAGCTTAATAGCCAGGCCGACACCTACAGCTATTGGGAATTGGGCCCCTAATATTCCCTGGGCTCCCAGATTATTATTGTCTTTATCAAAAAAATGCATGGAACCGACCCTCCCTTTGCAAAGGCCTTCCTTCCTTCCTACGATCTCTGCTAAAAGCCTGTTTGGGTCAGCCCCTTTCTGTAATCCCTGGCCGTGGCCCCTGTGCGTGGGCAGTATGTAATCTTTTTTCTCCAAAGGCATGGTGCTGCCCACCGAGGCAGCTTCTTCCCCTATGCACAGGTGAACCGAGCCATGCACCACTCCTCTTGTAGCAAGCTGGTAGACTTTTTCTTCAAACCTTCTTATCAAAACCATTTTCTCTAACATATCTAATAAAAGGGCTTTGCTAAACTCCAATTGATCCTCCTTATATTTAAGCTATTAAATTCACCCGATAGGATAAATTTAAAATAATAAAAAATCTTAACCTTTTTTCTCTTTAAATTTTAACTGCTTTAAAGTCAAAAATGATAAAATTGCAATCTCTTCAGGCGGGCTGCCCCTGGAAAGGTCATTGAAGGGTATATTTGATCCTTGTATTATCGTCCCGTAATAATCGGCCCTGGCCAGCCTCTGGGTCACTTTTACACATATATTTGCAGAATTGAGATCGGGGAATATAAGTACATTGGCATAGCCTGCGACCTCGCTATCCGCACATTTTGCTTTTGCTACTTCAGGCACCACTGCCGCATCAAATTGAAGCTCTCCGTCTATCTTGACCTCAGGATGATTTTCTTTGACCTTTTCTACCACCTTTTTTATCTGCTCTACCTTTTCACCGCCTGCACTTCCTTTAGTAGAATATGAAAGAAGGGCTATCTTTGGCTCATCCTCAAACAGGCTTTTGGCTGTGTCATGGCTTGCCAGGACAAGGTCATACATCTGTTCCTGGTCAGGATCAGGCATAACGGCCACATCAGCAAATAAAAACTGCCCGTTCTGCCCATAAGGGCAATCGGGAACGATCTGCAGCACAGCCCCGCTCAAATATTTACGGCCGTTTTTTGCTTTAATTATTTGGATAACCGGTTTCATCATGGCACCGGTAGAACTTATGGAACCGCTTATGCCGCAATCTGCCTGTCCATATTCGAGCATCATAGCTGCAAAATAATTGGGACAGCCAACCATTTTCTCAGCCTCCTGCTCGCTGACATGTTTGTTTTTAGACCTGAATATTTCAAGCAGCCTGCCCTTATATTCCTCAAAATAAGGGCTTTGGGCAGGTTCTATTATCTCTACCTGGGAACCTACGTTTAATCCAGCCTTTTTTAGATTCTGGGTTATAGTCTCCTTGTTTCCCAAGAGGATGGTGTTGCTATTGTTGTATTTTTTAAAAAGTTTAAGGGAATATGCAAGTCTTATGTCCTCTCCGTCCACATATACTATGTTTTTCTGAAAACCATCAATAGACTCCATCATCTTCTTCTCAAATTCATTAGTTATAGCGCCGTCGTTCATCTTTTATACCTTTTTTACCCTTTTCTTCACACTTTACCTATGTCCAAACCTTTTTAGCTATTTTGCTGATCCATTCATTTGCTTTTTTTATTGTCTTGAAATTATCACCACCATCAGAAGCCCACATCTCCAGGAGCAGGGGACCATCAAAACCTATTTTTTTCAAGCATTCAAACGCAGGGACAAAATCTACAATTCCTTCGCCATAAGGGACCCGCCTGACCACTCCTTCTTTTGTGTCCTTGACATGGACTGCAACTATGTGGGACTGCCCTAATTTTAACTGTTTTAAGACATCCTGGTTCATAGCAGCCAGGTTTCCAATATCGGGATACAGCTGGAGCCAGGGTGAATTTATCCTATTGACATAATAGAGAAGCTTTTCAATCGAACTTCCAAATTCTACATCGACATTTTCAATAGCAAGGGTAACTCCCAGCTTGGAAGCCAGAACCACATTTTTTACCAGGTTGAGGCCAAATCTTTCCCTGGATTCCTCGGTGCTTTCTTCATCTCCCATCAGCACATCATAGCCTGCGATCTGTATGATCCTTATGCCTATACTGAAAGCAAACCAGATAGCATCTTCCAAGATCTCCATACCCCTTCTCTGTATATCAGGGTATGAGCTGCCGATGGGAAAACGCCTATTTGCGCTAAGGCACATGGTGAGAAGGGGCATCCCTGTCTCAGCCACAGCCTTCTTTAGCCTTTCCTGCTTTGCAATATCCCATTTTAGCCTTTCAAGCCTTTGGTCAGATTCATCAATTGATATCTCCATGAAGCTGAAGCCTGCTTTTTTAGCTAGCCCCAGCCTTTCCTCCCAATTAAAACAATCCGGAAGGGCTTTTTCATATATTCCCAGGTAGATATTATTAACCTTTTTCATGTAATTGCTATATTTAATTGCCAAATAATTTATCTCTTCTGCCCATAATCATTAAACTTTTCAACAGCTACCATTACCTGTTCATCATCGAGCAGTGCGGGTTTTCCTATGGATTTTGCCAATATATAGGTCTTGGCAGCGTCCTCGAGGTAAACAGCGGCATAAAGAGCTTCTTTTAGGTTTCCCCCTACAGTTATGACCCCGTGGTGTTTTAAGATGACTGCCCTCTTATTATTGATGTATTTTACTGTATGTTTACCCATCTCCAGGCTGGCCGCAGAGCTGTATGGAGCTACAGTTACAGGCCCAAGGGTAGCATTGGGCAAGGTAGTGACCGCAGCAGGCAATTCATCTTCGACCAGGCCTACAGCCGTAGCATATGCCTGGTGTGTGTGTATGACTGAGTTTACTTCAGGCATATTGTTATAGATATAGAGAATGGCCTCGGTATCCACTGACACCCTTCTGGTGCCTTCGATAACCTTACCTGAGAGGTCGACCACCACTATATCTTCAGGTACCATGGTCTCATACATCATCCCCGAGGGGGTCACAAGGACGTGGCCCTCATCCGGTTTTCTTGTGCTCACATTGCCGCCTGAAAGGGCGATCAGCCTGTATTCTTTTAGGGCAAGAGCTGCTTTGATAATTTCTTTTTTTTCTGCTTCATACACCTTTGGGACCTCCTTTTTGTTTTAATAAACCCCGTGTTTTTTGACCGTGTCAAGCATGGCCTTATAATTCTCTGGTTTTACAGAAGAATGGATCGAATTGCTGGAGGAAAGTATATAGCCTCCTCCGGGCATGCCTATCCTGAGGCAATTTTTAGTCTCTTCTATTGTCTCTTCTATCCCCTTGTAAGCAAGGGTCCCCGCACAATCCACATTGCCTTTCAAAGATATCCTGTGGCCGTATTCTGACTTTATGCGGGCCAGATCCATGCCTGCCAATGGGTCTATGGGATCAAGGCAGTCAAAACCTGAATCAATGATCATCTCGATCAAAGACATTATATTGCCGTCTGTATGCTTTAAGACCAAGAGCCCAAGCTCTTTATAACCGGTGACCACCCTTTTAAGCTCAGGATAGAAGATCTCGCGGAACTGGGATGGAGAAATCATGGGGCCGGAATTATAAGCGAAATCATCCCCCGTGTATACGAACTTTATCCCTCTTTTCCGGGCCTCTTTGGCAAGTTTTAGGTTAATATCAACACTCATCTTGACCAATGCTTTTACGGTCTGAGGATCATCCATCAACTTCATCAAAAACATGTCAAAGGGCATCAATCTGCTAGGGATAGAGATCACATCATTAAGATGCAGGATTAGGGCTTTTTTGCCCTGGTGCTCCTTTATGGCCCTCTCAATTGATGCATACCTGCCCTTCCGGTAGGGATCAGGAGGAATATATTTTTCGGCATCCTCTAAAGTCCTTACCGGTCCGTCTATAGGATAGGAATGAGCTTCAGCAGTATCTTTTTTTATCATACCCCATTCATCTAATATTTTATCATCTTCTATGGTTTTCTTATCATAATCACAATCTACGCAGATAGCATCTATGTCCATCTCATAGCAGAACTGCTCATAATCCAGGCCCGGTGTAAGGGCATTTATAACCTTGGGGTCGATATACCACTCAAATGTTGGTACCCTGTCAACCGGTTTCCTTTCCAGGGTCCGCGTCATTCTTTCTTCTGAGCTGAGCTCTTTCATCCTTACCTCCAAATTCCTTTACCTATTGAACTTTTGGTATATATTTTCATTTAGATCCTTTAGATCAAAATATAATCTTTTATAGATTTTGTAATATTCATCATATTCTCTGTTATTATTTTCATCTGGCTCATAAATGGGGCCAGTTTTATAAGTCATCCTGTAGGCATCCTGTTCATCCTTATATTCTCCCACCCCGATACCAGCCAATATGGCCGCTCCAAGCGGAGTGGCCTCTTCAACTTCGGGGACCTCTATCCTTTTTCCGGTAACATCGGCCTTGTTCTGCATCCAAAACTTATTTTTTATCGCACCCCCTGCCGCAACCACCTTGTCCGAGGAAGAACCTGATGCTTTTTCAAAAGCCTCCAGCATATCTTTAAATTGGTAATTTAGCCCTTCTATGGTGGACCGGATTATGGCCCCTTTGTCACTTTGATCGGTAAGGCCCACATATGCACCGGAAGCCCTGTTGTCTACTATCGGTGAACCGGCACCACAAAAATACGGAGCGAAAAACATGCCGTTTGAGCCTACCGGGCTAGCTTCGGCTTTTAACATCATCTCTTTCCATTCAGACCTGTTATTGTTTTTTGCTTGAAGCCTTTCCTCAAAACAGATGGTCTTGTTCAGCCACTCCAGCATTCCCCCCGACACAGAATAAGCTACCGTATTGTACATGTCTTTTGCTACATGGCTCTCCACGCTTATACCGTTTTTAAATACCTTTTCCTCCAGCCTTGGGTCATGTGAAGACTGGAAGACCATCTCCCAGGTACCTACTATGTCCATGACTACTTCTGGCACGAAGGCTCCCACAGCCAGAGCGCCGCAATGATAGTCATGGCCGCCAAGCACTACCTTTGTGTCTGTCGATAGCCCTGTCTGGCTGCTTACCCCGGGGCTTATATTGCCTAAAACAGTGCCTGAGGCCTGGACAGGGGGGAGTATAGATATGTCAAAGCCGGCATGTCCCACAAGCTCTTTAGACCAGTCCCTGCTCCTTTGGTCCAGCAACGAGGTGCAGGAAGCCATGGATAGGTCGGTAGCGACCTCGCCGCATAAAAGATAGTTCACATAATCCTCTATAAGAAGCCACTTATAAGTCTTTTCCAGTATCTCGGGATGGTTTTCTTTTATCCATAAGATGCGGTATACAGTATCTATATGCATGACTTGTTTGCCGCTTTTGTAAAAGATCTCATCCGCGCCTAGTTTTTCGCTCCATTCCCTGGATTGTTTTTCTGTCCTGGGGCAATGCCACGAGATAAAAGGATAGAGCCATTTTCCATTTTTATCTACCGGAACCCCGTCCATACCAAAACCGGCTACGGCTACTGCCTTGATATTTTCTTTTGAATCTATGGAGGCAACAGCCTTTTTTATTGAATTTTTGGCTGCTTCCCATATTGTGTCCGGATCCCATATAGACCAGCCCGGGTGCTCCTTTTCAGGATAAGCAAGCTCTGTGGGGGTTGAAGCTCCCGAGACCAGATTCCCTTTTAAGTCATAAATATTTGCTTTAATGCTTGTAGAACCGATGTCCAGACCCAAAAGTAGGCTCATTTGAAAACTCCTTTATTAAAAAATTAATAAATAAGAGATCTTACGCCCAAAACCACCGCCCTTATAAAAAATAAGCATGGTAAAAACATATTAGCAAAAATAAAATATATTTCAATAAGTAATTTTTATTTTATTCATAAATGATGGCCTAACCTCAAGGTGACCAAGCCGGGCAGCAGGAATCCTTATCACTGTTAGTAATATTTTGCTGATTCGAACCGTCAGAATCCATAACAAATATTTGGTAATGGCCTTCCCTCGAAGAAGTAAAAGCGATCTTATCCCCGTCCGGGGACCAGGACGGGTGCCAGTCATCATGGTCATTTTTAGAAATATTTTCCTGGTTGGACCCGTCGGCATCCATTACATATATCTGGTAGCGGCCATCACGATATGATGTAAAAGCGATCTTATCCCCGTCCGGGGACCAGGACGGGTGCCTGTCTATAAAGTCATTGTCTGATATGTTTATCTGTTTGGAGCCGTCGGCATCCATTACATATATCTGCCTTTGCCCATAATCCTCCTCAACCATATACCTGCGGGATTCAAAAGCGATCTTGTCCCCTTCCGGGGACCAGGACGGGTGCCAGTTTAAGTAATCGTTTTCTGAGATGTTTATCTGGTTGGAGCCGTCGGCATCCATTACATATATCTGCCAATCCTCTTCCCTGATGGATTCAAATGCAATTTTTTCCCCGTCCGGGGACCAGGAAGAAGAAAAATTATCAAAATCATTATCGGTTATATTAACGATTTTTTTATCCTCCATATCCATGGTGTAGATCTGAAAATATCCATTTCTGTTAGAGACAAAAGTCAGTTTGCGGCCATCGGGAGACCATGAGACGTTTCCTTCATCATGATCATTATTTGAAACATCCTGCAGCCCTGTCCCGTCCGCCTTTATTATGTGCACCTGCCATATATATTCTTTCCTGGATTCAAAAGCTATAATTTGTGCGGTATCCTCGTTTTCTGTGGCACTGTTACCAAACTCACATGAACTGGCAGAAAGTGCTATCGATATAGCAATAACAGCTGCAATAATAATTATTATCTCTTTTTTTTCCTTCATATTACCTCAAAT
Organism: Actinomycetota bacterium; assembly: GCA_003563375.1. Classification (GTDB taxonomy): domain Bacteria; phylum Actinomycetota; class Humimicrobiia; order Humimicrobiales; family Humimicrobiaceae; genus Halolacustris; species Halolacustris secundus. Next base: position 11,395 of record PWSB01000099.1, read on the forward strand.
TAAGCCTTTTCAACTGTCGGGGGACCATACAGGATAAAGTTCGTCTAGATCACTGTCTGAGAGGTTGACCCTGCCCGAACCGTCAGCGTTCATAACATATATCTGGGGGATGGGGCCTTTGTATGAGATGAAGGCTATTTTTTGCCCGTCAGGGGACCATGACGGATGTGATTCATTCAGGTCGTTATCAGAAAGGTTTACCCTGCCCGAA
>PWSB01000054.1 GCA_003563375.1 Actinomycetota bacterium
AGATAAGGGCGGAGAAATCCTTCTTTTTTTCTTCCAGCCTCTCCTTGTGCTCCTCGATATCCTTGTAATCCTTCGAATCCAGGCACCCCCCGCACCAGTCCAGGCAGCTTTTATCGGGTTCTTTAAAGACTACCTCCCCGCCTTTGTATTCTGCCACCTGTTCATCAAGCTTATAGACACGGGTATGGCACTTGGGGCAGACAACCTTCCTTTCATCTGCAAAAAACTCTACCTCGTAGCTGCATTTGGGACAGCCCACTATACTGGTATTAAAATCTTTTAAATACCCCGGGTCCTGGCCAGGGCAACCTGTTTTTTTGAATTTAGGCATATCTACATAGTACTACCATGTAGATTTTGTTTCAAACTGCTCAGGCCCTCCAATGCTTTGAGCATGTCAAGGGCATCACGGGCAGCCTGGTATTGGGGATAGATCTCCAAGGCCATCTCAAGCTCCCTTAAAGCCTCTTCAAACCTTTTTTCATACTGAAGCTTCATGGCATTTCCATGGTGCAATCTGGCAGCATCCACTATTTCCCTGGTCTCTCTGTATTTTGAATCAAGTTCTGCCAAAAGCTCCCCTGTATCTTCCCTATCCAGTCTCTCCAGGGCAAGTATGGCATCCCGGTAGCCCTTGTTGGCCTCCCCGTACTGCTCCTGTCCATAGAAGCTGTCTGCCTCATCTATCATATCCAGTATCTCCTGGGGGATCGGCTCCGGCTCAGGTACCCAGTGTACGGATTTTACTTCAGTGGTAACCGTCTGCTGTATATCATCCCTGCACCCGTAAAAAGGAAATATAAGCACAAGGGCCAGTATCATGGCCGCAAGGATCTTAAATATCTTATTCAAAACCTGCCTCTCTTCCCTATTTTTTATACAACCGTATCATGCTGGCCTCAGGGGAACAGAAAAACCTGAACTGGGAAAACCTTCCCTCCCCCAGGCCCCTGGATACATAAAGGACAAACTTTTTAAAGTAAAAAAGCCCCGAGGCGTACCTTGGGTTAAGCCTACACCCGGTAAGTATGGCCCCTGTCATAGGAAGCCTCACCTGGCCGCCGTGGGTATGGCCTGCAAATATTATATCTGCCCCTTTTTGGACAAGGTCTATGATGGTATGGCTGTCGGGTGTATGCATCAGGGCAAAAACCAGCCTGGCATCCTCTTCCAGGATATGGAAATCCCTCTGCTTGAACCTGAAATGCTCTATGTACTTCTGCCTGTAATATTCCCTGTCTTTTTGCTGGCCAAAATTTTTCCCAAAAGCTTTGTCCACATCGGCCTTATCAAGGATAGGGTCATCGATACCTGCCACCTGTATTCCCTTTATGGGGTCGTTGTGGCCGTCTATTGATACCACCTGGTTCTGCAGCACTTGTATCCCTATATCCCCCAGCTCTTTTTTGAGCCTGGGAATATCGTTTTGTCTAAGGTACTTCTTTTTCCTCTTTACCATGTTCCTTAAAAATTCAGATATCTTCTTATTATAATAATCATGGACGCCCAAAACTGCAAATTTTCCGTACTTGGCTTTCAAAGGTTTTAGCATCTGGACAAGATAAGGTATGTTTTCATCCTTGTCCACAAGGTCCCCGGTAATAAATATCAGGTCAGGCCGGCAATCGGAAAGGCTCTGCACAAATTCAAAGAGCTTCTTTCCTTTGCGGTTTTTTCTAAGGTGAAAATCAGACAGGTGGAGTATGGTAAGGTAAGGCCTCCCGTTTAGGCCATTGCTCTTCTCCCCAAGCTGCCTTAGATTGATGCCCACATCAGAGAGCCTGAAATTAGAGGGTTCATACCTGTATGCATATGTTGCTATTGAGGCCGCGGCTAATGCTAGTGCCCCTATTAAGATGTATATCCACATATCAATTCTTAAAAATTAATAAGTAAGAATACTACCACAAAAAAATTTTTTATCCCACTTTTTTTATATTTGGTATATTGGAGAGGATCCACAGGTAGCTTAGGGGGAATATATGGAGCAGGTACCTCTCCACAGAGCCCTCAAAATCCCCGATGTATACCATGGAAACAAATACGGATATTATACCAAAACAGATAAAAATAAAAGGCACCCAGTTTGCCCTGGAAAACAGTCTTTTTATGCTTACCCAGAAAAGCACGAAAAGGACCAGAAACACGGGACCGTAGGCAGAACCCAGAAAAGCCCTGGTCGAGTCATATGCTGAAAAAAGCACCTGGCTTGCCATCACCCTCAAAGCTTGTGCAATGCCGGGCATATATGCAGCCTCCCCGCCCACCAGCTGCTGCCATTCCAGGGAAAGCAGGCCAAGCCCCAGCCCATAGGATATAAGGAGCCAGGGAGCAAGAAGGAGGGCGGCAACTCCCGTAGAGTATAGGAAATTTAAAAAGATCCTCCCCTTGTTTTTGAATTTGGCCAGGTCATGTACCATAAACCCCAGGTTCAGGACAAAAAACAGGGCAAGATAAGCCATGCCCTCGGTCCTTATGGAAGCCAAAAGGGCAAAAAAGACAGAGGAGGCTACCAGGTAGCTTCCTATCTTCCTCTTGACCCGGTGAAGGTAGAAAAAATAAACGCCCAGCAGAAGCACTATGGAAAAGAGCAGGTTTGTATACTCAATATAACCATGGTCGGCTACTATGGGTATGGCAGAAAAGACAAACACAAACAGCATGGAAAGTATCCTTCCCAGGTTTTTCCTGAAAAAATAATAAAGGGTAAAAATTCCTGAAAGATAGAACATCGGAAATATTATCTTTACCAGGTTCTCGTCAACCCTGTCTATCCATATGTATATCCAGCTCTGGAGAAGCGAGACATATAATGGATATGAATGGTGGGAGAACTCATACTGGTGCTGGGTATAAAAAGTAAAGATATCACTGTCTATAAAAAAAGCTTTCCCCTTAAGCGACCAGCATGATATAGCATCCCAGAAGCGTATGGGAAAAAGGAATGTAAAAAAGAGCACCACCAAAAAGCTCCCGAATGTAAGCAGGGCAAGGACCACGAATATCACCGTTCCCGGGGTTTTTCTGGTAAGCTTAA
>PWSB01000117.1 GCA_003563375.1 Actinomycetota bacterium
CATCAACGCAGGGGGCGTCAGGGCAGTGCCGGCATTGAATGGCAAAGGAATCATGCCCTATCTCTTCCACCATTACCATGGGAACCATTTCTATTTCTGTTTTAAAAGCCTTTATTATTTTTTTGCTTTTTGAATGCTTGACCTGGCAATAAACCTCACATAAACGGCAGCCTATACAATATTCTTCTTTGATATATATCCTTTTCATGGCTACCAGGCCTCTCCAGCATATTTTATTCCCAATATTTCCATTTCCTTTTCTCCTATTCCTATACCCCTTAGATGCTCACGGTTTCCTCGCAGGCTTTCTATGGCATTGATGCCGGCTCCTCCAAGCATTTCTTTTATCTCTAAAGACCATGCCCTCAACAGGTTCACAAGCCTCCTGGACCCTATTTGAGGGTTAAGCCTCTTGGTAAGATAGGGGTCCTGGGTGGCAATGCCCCAATTACATTTTCCTGTGTAGCATTTCTGGCATAGGTGGCATCCCATTGATACCAGTGCTGCGGTAGCTATATAAACTGCATCTGCACCCAAAGCTATAGCCTTTATTATATCTGCGCTAGACCTTATGCTGCCTGCAGCTAATATTGAAGCGTTCTGTCTTATGCCCTCTTCCCTTAACCTAGAATCCACAGAAGCTAGTGCCAGTTCTATAGGTATGCCTACATTATCCCTTATAACCTGAGGGGCAGCTCCTGTCCCTCCTCTGAGCCCGTCGATAGTCACAAAGTCAGCGCCGGCCCTTACTACACCGCTGGCAATAGGGGCTATATTGTGGACCGCTGAGACCTTTACTCCGACCGGCTTCTTGTAATCCGTAGCTTCCTTTAGCGCAAAAATAAGCTGTTTTAGGTCCTCTATTGAATATATGTCATGATGGGGGGCTGGTGAGATAGCATCGGTACCCTGGGGTATCATCCTGCTATTGGAGACCTCGGAGGTAACCTTTTCTCCGGGAAGATGCCCTCCTATGCCAGGTTTTGCCCCCTGCCCTATCTTTATTTCTACAGCAGCAGCATTTTTTAGGTACTCTATATCTACTCCGAATCTTCCCGAAGCGACCTGCACTATAGTATTTTCCTTATAAGCCGCCAGCCCCTTGTGCAGGCCCCCCTCTCCTGTATTAAAATATGTACCTGACTGCTGTGCTGCCATTGCAAGCGAGAAGCATGCATTATAGCTTATGGAACCAAAAGACATGGCAGAAAAGATTATAGGGGTGGAGAGCTCAAGCTGAGGTGATAACTTTTCCTTCAATTTTATTCTAAAAGGCTTTTCCTCCTCTACCTGTAATTTTATTACATCAGATTTGTTGCCTATAAAGGTCTTTATTTCCATCGGCTCCCTTAAAGGGTCTATGGAGGGATTGGTTATCTGGGCTGCATTTAACAGCATATGGTCCCAATAAACTGGATAAGGACTGTCTGAGCCCATTCCTGTAAGGATTATGCCTCCGCTGTCAGCCTGCCTGTATATATTTTTTATATGCCCGGGGGACCAATTATGGTTTTTTCTAAATTCAGATTCTGATAACTTTATCTTCAAGGCTTCTGTAGGGCAAAGGCTTTCGCACCTATGGCAACCTACACACTTGCTGTTTTCGCTATAGATCTTGTCTTCTTCGCTATCATAATCATGGACATCGTTGGAACACTGCCTCAAGCATACCTGGCAGGAAATACATTTATCCTCATCCCTCTCTACACAAAAATCTGCCTGTCTTGTCTTTAACGCCATCTCATACCTTTACTTTCCGGTTTAATCTATCTTTTTTTTGAACCTTTATCATGCTGATAACCGGTTCTCCGCCATGGGGCCTCCATATATTTTCAGGATAAGGGCAGACCTTTCTTATAGCAGCTTCCTCGCTGGATACATAAATAAAATCCTTATGCCTTGCAGCTACCATAGGCCTGAGTTTTATACGGTCGCCTAATGCATACATAAAGTCATTATGCCCCACTATTATATTGAAAGGGCCATTTAGGAGTGCAGAGCCATAGGCGATCCTTAAGGCTTTAAGGGCCTCTTTTTCATTCTCAGGCAACCTTTCGATCTCTTCCCATAGAGGCGGTGAAAGTATTAGGTGCATGAGCCTCAAATCAATACTTTTTTTCCTTACAAGAAGATCAAAAAGATAGGAGATAACCTCTGTGTCTGTAGATAGGGTACATCTGTAGCCAAAATCATCTAAAAATCTTTTATTGGCCCCATAAGAGGAAATCTCCCCATTATGTACCACTGACCATCCAAGAAGGCCGAATGGGTGCGCTCCGCCCCACCATCCAACACTATTGGTAGGAAATCTGCCGTGGGCCGTCCACTGGTACCCTTTATATTCATGGAGCCTATAATAACTTCCTATATCTTCAGGATAGCCAACCCCTTTAAAGATACCCATATTCTTCCCGCTTGACACAACCAAGGCGCCACGGATATTGCTGTTTATATCCATGACCGTGTCAACAATATGATCTTCTTGGCAAACGTCCCCTGGACAGCGAAGAAAATAACGGTAAGACAGCGGGGGGTCCGATAGTCTTATGCTGGAATCTTTGGGTATCTCTTCTGCTAATAGTATTTCAAAGTTTTTTTCCAAAAGGTTTTTTGTCTCATCCATTGAAAGACTGTCTTCATATATCATGTGAAAAACCCAATCATTTTCAAACTCTGGATAAATCCCATATGCCGCGAAGCCTCCCCCCAGCCCATTTGATCTATCATGCATCATAGCTATTCCTTCAAGTACATCAGATCCGCTAAACCTCTCCCTTTCCTGGTTTGAGATCCCGAATACTGCACAACCTGACGGAATTCTGCTTTTAATGGATAATTCTTTTCTATTTTTTTGTTTCACTTTAATCTCCATAAAAAAAACCCCTCAGAACTACTATGTTCCAAGAAGGCTACCTTACCTTCGTACTGCTTACACTTCATCATGCAAGCAAGACCTATTTAATTTTACTAACAAATAATATCAGCTTTTTTTAATTTGGTCAATAAAAAAAAATCATGA
>PWSB01000125.1 GCA_003563375.1 Actinomycetota bacterium
ACAGGCCCGCTTACGGGGGTTATGAAATCCCTTTTACTCTGCATGCATGCCTGCCTGGCTATCTTCTGCCACCTGGAAATTTTTGCCTCTGCCTTTTTTGGGTCCGGGACTATCCTATTGCTTATAACAGGGATAACGGCATCTGCCCCTATCTCACAGGCCTTCTGTATCAAAACTTCCATGGCAGCCTTCTTTAAGATACATTGAAACAGGGTTATGTCAGGTATTTTTTTCTCTATTCTCCTCTTTCCGGTTATAGAAAGGGTGGCGTGTTCTTTTTTTATATCCAAAATCTTGGCTTCATATCTGAAGCTAAAATTATCAGACAAGCTGACCTTGCTTTCCGGGCCTGCCCTTAAGACTTTTACAAGATGATCGAATTCTTCTCCGGAAAGGACTATGGTTTGGCCGTCGATGTCATCAGGACTAATAAAAAAATATGGGTAACTCATTGGTCAAGTTATTTTCTGAAAGCATTTTTCAAACTTGAAAAGAAATCGCTTCCCACCGATACTTCTTCATCCCTGCCCTGGGCATATTTAGCCAGAAGTTCTGCTTCCTCAGCTGACAGCCTTGTAGGTATGCTGACCTTTATATTAACAATATGGTCTGCTCTTCGGTAACCGTTCAAAGGTACAAACCCCCTGGCCTTTAACACTTTCTTGGTTTCAGGTTGGGTGCCCGGTTTGACCTCCAGCTCTTCCTCCCCATCCAGGGTGGGTATTTTTAGCTTACACCCAAGGGCAGCCTGGGCAAATGATATCTTGGCGTCGGACACTACATTGTCCTTTTCCCTCTTAAGTACAGGGTGCGGATGGACTTTGGCAGTTACATACAGGTCCCCGCATATTGAACCCCTTCCCAGGGAATTGCCTTCACCTGATACTCTTAACCTGTCCTGGTCATGTATTCCTGCAGGTATGTCGACCTTTAGCTTCTTCTTCATCTTCCTGTAACCTGAGCCCGAGCATTTTTTGCAGGGGTCAGTGACTACTTTTCCGTCTCCGCCGCAGTTTTTACAGGTAGATGTTGTCACTATGCTTCCCAGAAAAGTCTGGCGCTGGCTTCTTACCTGGCCTGTGCCTCCGCACAGCGAACAGGTAGTTATTCCTTCCTCGCTCGCGCTTCCCTTGCCGCCGCACTTATCGCATAGGTCATCCGCAAAATATTCGACCTCTTTTTTTACCCCAAAGGCGGATTCTTTAAAACTTATATCCACCTTTGTTTCTATATCCGAACCCTGGCTCTGGGGCCTTCTCGAACGGGAGGAAAAACCATGCCCGAAACTGCTTCCGAAAAACATGTCGAATATATCTCCAAAGCCGAACTCTTCAAAAACGCTGCCAAAATCGGATTCATTGAAAAGGTTGTTGCTAAACCCGTATTGATCATAATGCATCCTTTTTTTATCATCGTTTAAAACCGCATAAGCTTCGGATATCTCCTTAAACCTTTCCTCCGCTTTAGGGTCTTCATTATTAACATCAGGATGGTATTTATGCGCCAGCCTGCGGTATGCTTTTTTTAATTCATCTTTCGTGCACTGCCTGGAAACTCCCAGGACCTCATAATAATCTCTTTTCTGTGCCACTTCTTATATCACCTCAAAAATTTTTACCTGAAGTTCAAAATGATAAACTATTTTCATTATTTTTTCCAATCAAGACTTCTGAGCAAACCATTCGCTTAAGTTTACCCTGAAAACATTAAGCACATTTATAACTTTCCGGTAATCCATCCTCTTTGGCCCCAGGACTCCTATTGCTCCGGAAGTCTGATTGTAGATCTTGTACTTTGAAGCGATAAGGCTCAGCTCATCTGTTTCCTTTTCAAAGATCTCAGAACCTATCTTTATTATAAAATCACTGTCCTCGGAGATATCCAGCAAAAGCTTCATAAGCATGTATTCGTTTTCTATGATCCTTAAGACCTTCCTTATCTTTTTTAGGTCTATGAACTCAGGCTGGCTTAACACATCACAGGTCCCATGAACATAAATATGGTTATACTGCAGGCTCTGGGCTGCGTAATCCTTTATAATCCCTATGACCTTCTTGGCCATCAGCACAAGATGTGCTTCATTTTTCGGCAGCTTGAAGTTTTCTGTATCGATATCTGTTATCAGCTTGTCCTTGAACTGCATATTAAGGATGTTGGCCAGTGCCTGCAGATCAAGCCTGGTATAGGAGCCTTCTGCAGAGAAATGCCTCTTGTACACGCTTCCTGTATCAGTTATAAGGACCATCAGGAAGTTATTGTCATCCAGATTAAGCAGCTCTATATGCCTCAACCTGCTCTGGCTGACCGTAGGGGCTACTATCATCGAAAGATAGCTGGTGACCCTTGCCACATTCTCAGAAGACTTTTTTAATATGGTCTCAAGCTCCATATCTCCAGACAGTCCCAGGCTCATCGCCGGCAGTGCATCCTGGCCGGCTTTTTTATAAAGCCCCCCCTTTATCAGATTATCCACATAAAACCTGTACCCGCGGTCAGTGGGTATCCTTCCTGCAGAGGTATGGGGATGTGTAAGGTAGCCCATCTCCTCGAGCTCAGCCATATCCTTTCGGATGGTCGCAGTGCTCACCCCAAGGCTTGGGCTCAAGGATACGCTCTTAGAGGATACCGGCTCAGCGTCTTTTATAAAACGTATCACTACCTGTTTAATTATTTCTTTTTTTCTTTCACTAAGTTCCATAATATTAAAACCGCTCCGTTTGACTTTTTAGCATTTAGTGGTAATATATTTTTGTATAAAGTCATTACTATTATAATGAAAATTCTTTGAAAATTAAATAAGAAAGCACTGGGGGAGCTCAATGAGCTGAGAGGGCAGCCAAAACTGCCGACCCCGACTACCTGAACTAGATAATACTAGCGTAGGGAAGTGTATAATAAATATATGCCGACCCCTTGCTGGGTTGGCTTTTTTATTTATACAAGGACAGTGAAATGATTTAAGGAATATGATGGGAAAAAATAAAAGAGCGATAATAATTACCAATGGAGACATATATCATCCAAAAATAATAAAAAAACATATAAAATCCCTTGGGTTTGATGCCGGTGATACAGTTATAAGTGCTGATGGTGGGGCTAAAAACGCCATAAAGCTCGGCTTGGACACCAGGATCGTCACCGGAGATATGGACAGCATAGAGGAAGGGATAAAGAAAAGGCTAAGGTCGAAAGGCGTAAGGTTCGTCACGGAGAAACCCGAAAAAGATTACAGCGATACCCATCTTGCATTAAGAGAGGCCATAAAGGAGGGAGCTGATAAAATAATTATCCTGGCTGCAATAGGCAGCAGGGTCGACCACAGTCTCGCAAACCTGCATCTGCTGGCGGACCCTTTCCTATCCAAGGCGGACATAAGCATAGTCACCGAGACAGAACATATCTTTGCGGTCCAAAAACCTGTTTATCTAAAAGGCGGAAAGGGTAAGCGGTTAAGTCTTTTTTCCCTTACCCCTTATACATTTTTTACTGAAACTCGGGGATTAAAATACAGATTAGAAAATGAAAAGCTTCTTTTTTCACCAATCAGGGGCATTAGCAATATATTCGAACAAGATACAGCATTTTTAGGCATAAAGGAAGGCATAGTCCTTATAGTAAAAGAGATCTGAGGAGGAAGTCTCAAAGAAAACTAAATTTGTTAAAAAAGACTCAAGGGCAACGGGTTTTCCATCCTGTTTTGTGCCTTTGGGCGAAGCGAAAGGAATGGTTATAAAAATGATTGAACACAAAAAAAAGGAATACGGCTATACTACCATGGATGTGGTAATGATCGCAGTCATAGGGGTTGTATTTGCTATACTTTTCTGGGCTTACAACCAGATGTTTGCATTCATATTCCCGTTTATTAGCGCGTCACCTATCACTATCCAGGCCTTTGTGGGGTTCTGGTTTATAGCAGGAATAGTGTCAGGCTGTATAGTACAGAAACCAGGTGCAGCCTTTCTGGGCGAATTTATAGCAGCGGTCATATCCATGCTTCTGGGAAGTATATGGGGGGTATGGGTTATAGTCTCCGGAATCATGCAAGGTCTAGGCGTTGAAGCTGTGTTTGCAGCTTACCGGTATAAAAAATTCACTTATTTTACGGTCGCCCTTGCAGGAATATTTACTGCGGTGATCTCGTTCTTCTTCCCTGAAGCGGTAACCGAGGGTTTTCTAGCCTATAGGCTTCCGATCATAGTGGGAATGCTTGTGGTAAGGATGGCTAGCGGTGCATTGCTCGGCGGGGCCCTTGGTAAATTTATAACTGACAGTGTAGCCAAAACAGGAATTCTTAGAAATTTCAAGGTAGGAAAAGCTAGATGAGAGACCCGGTCATCTCGATTAGGGATTTTAGTCTTTCCTATGACGGCAAACATAAGGTTCTTGAAGGCATAAATGCAGATATTTTGCCCTCTGAAAGGTTGCTTGTCCTGGGACCTTCGGGCTGCGGCAAAAGCAGCCTTATGCTCTGTTTTAATGGAATAATACCTAATCTTATAGACGGAAGGCTTGGGGGCAACTTACTCCTTAGAGGAAAAGATATATGTTCCATGCAGGTAAACGAGCTTACCAGGGAGGTAGGAATAGTATTCCAGGACCCTGAAAGCCAGTTTTCAATGCTCAAAGTGTTGGACGAGGTCGCTTTTGGACTTGAAAACCTGGCAAAACCAAGGGATGAAATACTTGCCGGAAGCACCGATGCCCTGAAAAATGTAGGACTCATAGGCCATGCCGATGAGCTGCTCTCAAGGCTTTCAGGCGGCATGAAACAAAGGGTGGCCATCGCTTCCATACTAGCCATGGACCAGAACATACTTGTTTTTGATGAACCTACCTCAAACCTGGATCCCGAGGGCACAAGACAGGTAGCCGGGATTATAAGGGGGATGCCCCGGTCCAAGACCCTGATAGTCATAGAACATAAACTGGACCAGTTTATCGATATATTCGATAAAATCCTTCTGCTTTCAGGCAAAGGCTCAATGATAGCATACGGCCCCACAAGAGAGATACTAAAAAAATATCTTAAGCAGTTTAAGGATATGGGCATTTGGATCCCCCAGATACCCAGGTTCTTTCTAAGGCTAAAAGAGGACAATATTGGGACAGACAGCCTTCCATTAAACCTGGACCAGGCCAGGGAAAGCATAAAGAGGTCAAAGGAAGCCAGGATAATCGAGGCACTTGACAGCCAGGTGCAAAAAAGAATAAAAGACGGCAGCAGGCCAAAAAATGCCCCGGCAGTAAAGGTCAAGGACCTGAGTTTTTCTTTTAATGCCGGAGAGCCCGTCTTAGAAGACATAACCTTTACCGTAGGCAAGGGTGACTTTGTAGGCTTGGTAGGGCCTAATGGAAGTGGAAAGACCACCCTGGCAAAACTTATGATAGGGCTCTATGGGCTAAAACCTCCCTCAGAGATAGATTTTTTCCTACCTGATGGAAAGATTATCAGAGAAAGGGACAAGATCAGTAAAAAATGCGGTTATGTTTTCCAAAATCCTGAACATCAGTTCATTGAAGAGAATGTATTTGACGAGCTTGCATACGGGCTCAAAATAGCTAAATATGGCCAGGATGCCATAAAATCCAAGACCTGGGATATGTTGGGACTCCTCGGCCTGAAAGGACTCTCCGCATCCAGCCCCTTTAACCTCAGCCAGGGGCAGAAGAGGAAACTGTCTGTAGCATCTATACTGATCATGGACCATGACCTTCTTATTTTAGATGAACCCACCTTTGGGCTGGATTTTGCGGCTACCACCATGCTGATGGAACTCCTCTCAGATTATAACCGCAAAGGCAAGACCATCATCATCATCACCCATGACATGAATATTATCTTTAAGTACACAAGTAGGGTCCTGGTACTTTATAAAGGGAGGCTTGCCTTTGACAGGCCTACCAGCCAGCTTATTGACCACACGCAGCTTATAAGCAAGGCCAGCCTGGAGGTCCCTCCGCTTATAAAGCTTTTTAAAGAGGTGGGGGAACATGCAGTTTTTTGATTATGTAGAAAAAGATTCTGTTCTACACCGTATAAATCCAAGCCTTAAGCTTCTCCTTATAATGGCTCTGATGTTTACGGTCACCTTTGTATATGACCCCTACACCACTTTTGGTTTTGCCCTGCTGGGCATGCTCCAGCTTACCGTACTGGCTAGGCTTCCCGTACTTAAAATATTTAAGATGATGCTCCCTCTAACCTTGATGCTCGCCGCCATAACCATTACCAGCATAATAGCTTTTGACGTAAGCCTGGAGCAGGACCCTGTAGTAGTGCTTACCATAGGAAACTTTTTGATAAGCTGGGCAAGCATAATGTTCGGACTGACCATAGGGCTCAGGATATTTTGTTTTCTAATCTATTCCATCATGTTTGTAGCTACCACAGACCCTACGGATTTTATACTGAGCCTGATATTGCAGCTCAGGTTAAGCCCAAAAATCGGTTTTGGCACACTTGCAGGCTACAGGTTTGTACCTTTGCTTGGAGCAGAGTACCAGAACATCCACCAGGCTCACATGATAAGGGGCTCGGAACAAAGACAGGGACCCCTTCAAAGAATTAAAAGACTAAAAAGATATTCAGTGCCATTGCTGGTAGGTGCAATAAGAAAAGCCCAGAGGGTTGCCATCGCCATGGACAGCAAAGGATTTTTGGCTTACCGTGACAGGACCTACCTTCGGGATGTGCGCATAAAAAGATCAGATATTTTTTATCTGGTAATAATTTTGTTAACATATTTATTATTACTGGCTATTCTGACCCATTACGGTATCACGTTATGGGGTTACAGAAGCTTAAGATAAGGAGGAAAAGATGATAGCACTGCAGGTCAGCCTTTATCCTGTGGGCCAAAAAGATATAGATCTGGCCCTAAACGCATTTTGGGCCATGCTGGAGGAACAAAATGTTGATTACAAGGTCACCCCTTTAAGCACCGTATGCTGGGGGGAGGATGATAAAGAATTATATGATGCAGTATTTACGGCCTACCAGAAGGCAAGGGTGCTGGGACAGGCAGTAATGGTGACAACCCTTGCCACAGGAAAAGATGAGGATATTGGCAAGCTTCTTGATTTCCTGCCCGGATAAGGGATCAAAACGGTTTTGATTTTTGATACCCCGATTTCGGTAGGAGCCGGGGTATCAGTCAATCTATTTTCTTTAAAGGGGCAAAGCTTGCCAAAAGGTGCTTTAAGCCCACACTTTCAAAATCGACATCAAGTTCTATATCCGAGGAAAGTCTTTTAACATTTTTTACTACCCCTTTTCCCCACATCTTATGTTCCACATGCTCGCCTTGCTCAAAATCCAAGCTGCCATCATTTTCTATATGGGTCCGGCCGGCCAAAGCCATCCTGTCCTCATCCCGGACAAGGCTTTTGGGAATTTCTTTTAAGAACCTTGATACAGTGCTGTATTTCCTATTCCCATAAATAGCCCTTGCATCAGCATAGGTCATAAACAATTTTTCCTCTGCTCTGGTCATCCCTACATAACACAGCCTTCTTTCCTCCTCTATCTCATCTAGGGAAGCCATGCTCCGCAAATGGGGGAATATCCCTTCCTCCAGGCCTATTATAAAAACCACTGGAAACTCAAGGCCTTTGGCATTATGGAGGGTCATGAGCACCACCGCATCCGAATACTGGTCATAGTTGTCTATATCGGTAAGGAGGGATATCTCTTCCAAGAAAGAATTCAGCCCCGACAGGCCTGCCTGCCCGGCTTCAGCCCTTTGTTCAAATTCCCTTGTGACCGTAAGCAGCTCTCTTAGGTTGTCAATGCGGTTCAATGAATCTATGGTCTTTTCCGCTTCAAGCCCTGCCATGTAACCCGAATCTATCCATATTTTTTCCAGCAGGCGGTCTATGCTGTTTTTTTGCCCGTAATCCCTTAATCCGGCCATAAAGGAAATAAAAGAGCCTATCCTCTTCTTTACCCCAAATGAGATATAAGGGATCTCGTCTGCATTGTGGAAAGCCTCACAGAAAGTGATCCTGTTTTTACCTGCATACTGCTCTATTTGGGAAAGGGTCTTTTTGCCGATTTTACGTGAGGGGACATTCACTATCCTAAGCAGGCTTATGACATCCTTTGGATTTACTATGAGCTTGAGGTAGGCAAGCATGTCTTTTACCTCCTTGCGGTCATAAAACCTCACTCCCCCGTATATCTTATAGGGAATATTTTGTTTTATGAACTGCTCCTCTACAGCCCTTGACTGGGCATTGGTCCGGTAGAAAATGGCAAAATCCTTGTACTTCTTATCCTTTTTTTCAGCGTATTGCTTTATCTTGGATATGATAAAGGATGCTTCCTGTTTTTCATCCTGAGCCCTATAAAGGGAAATGAGTTCTCCTTTAGGGTTTTGGGTCCAAAGTTTTTTATCTTTTCTTCTCTCGTTTCTGCTTATAAGGCTGTAGGCTGCTTCCAGTATATTCTGTGTTGAGCGGTAATTCTGTTCAAGTTTTACTATCTCGGTGCCAGTGAACTGGCGGTCAAATTCTATGATGTTCTTGATCTCTGCCCCGCGCCAGCTGTAAATGCTCTGGTCATCGTCACCTACTACACACACCCTCCTGTGTTCTTCGGCAAGAAGCATGACTATCTGGTTCTGGGCCAGGTTGGTATCCTGGAATTCATCCACCAGTATGTACCGGAATTTTTTTTGGTACCGGGCCCTGGCCTCGGGAAAAAGTTTTAAGAGATCAACCATATACATCAGAAGGTCATCAAAATCCAGTGCGTTTGCCTTGATTAGCTTATCCTGGTACAAAGGATAGATATCAGCTACCTTCTTTTCAAAATAGTCAGAGGCCTCTCTGCGGTAGGTCTCATAGTCTATAAGCCTGTTTTTAGCGTCGCTTATCACTGCACTCACCGCTTTAGGTGAAAATATTTTAAGATCCATATTTTTTTGCTTCAAGCAGACGGCTATTAACTTGAGGCTGTCTTCGGCATCATAGATGACGAAATTAGGGGATATACCTAATTTATCTATTTCCCGCCTCAATACCCTTGCACAAAAAGAATGAAATGTGCTTACCCACATAGACCTTCCTATGTCACCCACCAGCTGGATGACTCTTTCCTTCATCTCCCGGGCAGCTTTATTTGTAAAGGTGATCGCCAAAATATCAAAGGGGTCTACTCCGAGGTTTTTTATGAGGTATGCTATCCTGTAGGTCAGCACCCTCGTCTTGCCGCTTCCTGCTCCTGCGATGACAAGTAACGGGCCTTCAGTTTTCTTTACAGCCTGGATCTGGCGGCAGTTGAGATATTTTTCTAGTTCCAAATTATTCAACTACCTGACCATTTTATTAAAAAATTTTGCGAATACAGAGACCTGGCCCAACATATCCTTGAGCTGCCTGGAGTTTAGGGACTGTTGCCCATCACATAATGCCTTTTCCGGATTATGATGTGTCTCTACTATAAGGCCGTCTGCGCCTACAGCTATCGCTGCCCTGCTCATAGGGATAACCAGGTCGCTCTGCCCCACGGCATGTGAGGGATCGACGATGATGGGAAGATTGCTCATCTTTTTGATTACGGGCACAGCTGACAGGTCTAGGGTAAACCTTGTGTATGTCTCAAACGTCCTGATGCCCCTTTCGCATAGGACCACTTCACAATCACCCTGCTGGGTTATGTATTCTACAGCCAGGAGCCATTCTTTTATGGTAGAAGCCCAGCCTCTTTTAAGGATGACCGATAAATTTTTTAGATTGGCCACCCTGCCTACCTTCTTTAGCAGTGCAAAGTTAGACATATTTCTCGTTCCGATCTGCAGGACATCCACATACTCTGCTACTTCTTCAACGGTTGCCGCATCGGTCACCTCACTTACTACCTTTAATCCGTACTCTTGGCTGACCTTCTTTAAAAGTTCAAGCCCTTTTTTCTCCAAACCCTGAAAACTGTATGGAGAAGTCCTTGGTTTATATGCTCCTCCCCGCAAAAAATTAAGCCCGGCCTCTTTTACACCATTAGCAATCGCATTAAGCTGATCCTCGCTCTCTACAGCACATGGGCCAGCTATTACGGTTATAAAACCTTTTTTTATCAATTGAATGTCTTTTTTTTGTTCCATAAATATCCCAGGTTCTTTTCAAGAATTTAATTATTATAAGTCAATTAGAATTTTTTTCAAACCTTGTCAAAGGTTTTCATCCTTTTCAAGGATCTGGACATTTCGAAGTATTGCCTCGAAGATCTGGACAATATTATCATTATAAAGGGGGCCTTTATTGTATTTGACTATATTGTTTATAAGTTCTTCTTCTCTTTTTGCATCATAGAGAGGCACGTTCTCTTTTTCTTTGAGCCTCTTCACTTCAAGGACTATCCTTGCTCTCTCGTTAAGGTATTCTACAATCTTTTTATCTATCTTATTGATTTCTTCCCTGTACTGGTTTAACTTCTCCTTAAATTCATCCATAAAAGTACTCCTTGTAAATTTCTATTCCCATTCTATGGTACTGGGCGGTTTTGAACTAATATCATATACCACCCGGTTGACTCCTTCAACCTCATTTATTATCCGGTTGCTCATCTTTTCTATTATATCATAAGGAAGCCTGACCCAGTCAGCTGTCATGGCATCTTCACTGGTCACAGCCCTTATGGCAATAGGATAGGCATAGGTCCTCTCATCACCCATCACCCCGACACTTTTTATGCACATCAGCACTGCAAAAGACTGCCAGATCTGCTCATAGAGGTCAGCCCTCTTTATTTCCTCCAGCACTATAGCATCAGCCTCCTGGAGTATTTTTACTTTTTCTGGGCTCACCCCCCCTATTATCCTTATAGCCAGGCCGGGCCCTGGAAAAGGCTGCCTCCAGACGATATCATCTGGGAGCCCCAGCTCCTCACCTAGTTTCCTTACCTCGTCCTCGAACAGAAGCCTTAAGGGTTCTATCAGCCCCAGCTTCATGTCTTCGGGAAGCCCGCCCACATTATGATGGGACTTTATTTTTGCGGCATCCCTGGTCCCGCTCTCTATGACATCGGAATAAAGGGTGCCCTGCACGAGGTAATCAACATCCTTGATCTTTTTTGCTTCTTCTTCAAATATCCTTATAAACTCATTTCCTATTATCTTCCTCTTTTGTTCAGGATCGGTAACATTTTTTAATTTTTTAAAAAACCTGTCCTGAGCATCTATGGTTATGAGGTTGACCTTGAAATTCTGCCGGAATGTTTTTTTGACCTGTTCTGCCTCCCCTTTTCTAAGAAGCCCGTGGTCTACAAATATGCAGGTAAGCTTATCAGCCACTGCCTTGTTCACAATAAGGGCAGCAACAGAAGAATCCACCCCTCCGCTAAGTGCGCAGACGATCCTTCCCTCCTTCACCTTTTCCCTTATCTGGGCCACCCTGTCCTCGATGATGGAGACCATGGTCCAGCTTGGGGTGCACTCGCATATATTAAACAAGAAATTCCT
>PWSB01000006.1 GCA_003563375.1 Actinomycetota bacterium
AAAATTAATTTTATATTCTTTGACATCTTATAATCAATAAAATATAATACCTCAATTAATACAACCTTAACCTAGGAGCATATTAAATGAAGCAATATCGCCTTACCAAAGAAGGTTATAATATGCTGATCAGGGAACTGCAAGACCTGGTCAAAAATAAAAGAAAAGAAGTAGCTGAAAGGCTCAAAGATGCAAAGAACTATGGCGGGGACCTGAGCGAAAACTCAGAGTATGAGTTTGCAAAAAACGAACAGGCATTTGTAGAGGGCAGGATAGAACAGATAAACGAGATACTTGCAAATCATGAGATCGTGGAAAACAAGGGCCATACATCCCGTGTAAAGATAGGCTCGACGGTAGTTCTAAAAGACCTTGACCTTGGCAAGCAAAAAAAGTATATGGTGGTCAGCTCAATTGAATCTGATCCTGAAAAAAACAAGATATCAGACGAATCCCCCATAGGAAAATCCCTGCTGGAAAAGAAAGTCGGAGACGAGGTGCTGGCAAAGACCCCACAGGAGAAAAAAAGATTTAAGATACTGGAAATTAAATAATGGTTATCCCATGAAAGAAGAGGAAAAAAGAGATTTCTTGCTGGAGACCGAAAAGCCTTTAAGTGAGCCTTTGCAGGTTAAGCTTGAAAAGATCAAAAGGTTAAGAAAACAAGGCAAAACGCTGTATGGCGGCGGCTTTGCCCCTGATGCAAAGGTAGCGGACCTAAAAAAGGAATTTGACAGCCTGGAGCAGGGGCAGAAGTCCGGTGAATCATTCGGTATCGCAGGAAGGATAATCATATTCAGAAAGCACGGCAAAGCTACCTTTTGTGATCTGAAGGATTCTACGGGTAAGCTGCAGCTGTATTTGAGCCAGAAAGTGGTTGGAGAAGAAAGGTATCAGGAATTCAATGAGCTTGATATCGGGGACTGGATAGGGGTAGAAGGGCATTTATTTAAAACCAGGACAGGCGAGCTTTCACTGAGCGTGGATGATTTTAATCTATTGACTAAATCCGTAAGGATATTACCGGAAAAATGGCATGGCTTAAAAGACAGGGAGCTCAGGTACAGGCAGAGGTATCTGGACTTTTTGGTTAATCCAGAAGTCAGAGAGGTATTCGAAAAACGAATAATGGTAATAGACAGCATAAGGGAGTTTTTAAAAAATGAAGGTTTTTATGAGGTTGAGACCCCCATGCTGCAGACATTGCCCGGCGGGGCTACAGCCCGGCCCTTTATAACCCACCATAATGCCCTTGATCTTGAGCTATATTTAAGGATAGCCCCAGAGCTTTACCTAAAGAGGCTTATCGTGGGAGGGTTTGAGAAAGTATTTGAGATCAATAGAAATTTCAGGAATGAAGGCCTGTCTTACAGGCATAATCCTGAGTTTACTATGCTGGAGTTCTATGAGGCCTTCTCAGATTATAAAAGGCTTATCCTGTTTACCCAGAGGCTGATAAAATATGCTGCGGCCAAAGTGGGGAGCCTGGAGATCACCTACAGAGGTAAGGGCATAAGCCTTTCCGGAGACTGGAAAAGCCTATCTATGACTGATTCCATAAAAGAGATAGGGGGACTTGAGGTGGGATTCGGGATGGAAATAGAGAAGCTGGCCTCCATTGCAAAGGGCCTGGGCATAGAGATTTCCGATGATTTCGGAAAGGGGAAGATTATAGCGGAGATCTTTGAGGTTCTGGTCGAGCCAAAGCTTGTCGACCCGACCTTTATAACTGATTTTCCTACGGAGATATCGCCTCTTGCAAAAAGGAACCCAAAGGACCCTGACCTGGTTGAAAGGTTTGAACTATTTATAGGCGGAGAAGAGATAGCCAATGCTTTCAGCGAGCTGACCGATCCTTCCGAACAGCTGCAACGGTTTAGGAAGCAGTCAAAGAGCAGCGATGAAGAAGAAAGGCTTTCCGGCAGAATAGATAAAGATTTCATTAAAGCCCTTGAATACGGGATGCCCCCCACCGGAGGAGAAGGCATTGGAATAGACCGGTTGGTCATGGTGCTCACTGATTCCCAATCCATCAAGGATGTCCTACTTTTCCCCCTCATGAAGCCTGGCAGCTAGAATCAGCCAAGTTAATATTTAAAATAAAAAATGATATAATTTTATTGGTGATGCATATGACATGTGATTTTTGCGGCGATGATAAAGCTAGTGTACATTTAATAAAAATAGTAGATGATGAAGTGGAAAGGGTCAAACTTTGTCACAGGTGCGCAAAAGAGGTTTCGGTGGGTTCTGATGATGAAGTATTGGAAGCAATAGCGGAGCTTATGGTAAAGATGTTTGAAAATAAAAAAGATAAAAAGAAGACTGCCCTTCAAGAAAGGGAAGGAGACAGCAGGAAGTGTCTGAGCTGCGGGATCAGCCTGAAGACCGTCAGAAAGAAAGGAAAGGTAGGTTGCCCCCAGTGCTATAAAGAATTCTCCGATATACTTCTTCCACTTTTAAAGACTATACACGGCAGCACTGAATACAGAGGGAAGATTCCAGCCAATTCAAGTTTTAAGTATAAAGTAGAAAAGAAGATAAAGGATCTTAAATGGAGGCTTGAAGAGGCTGTAGTCATCGAAAATTTTGAAGAGGCTGCAAAGATCAGGGACAGGATTAAGAGATTGCAAAAAAGGTTATACGTAAAGAGCAGCAAATGAAAGGTCTTAAGACATATTTAGAACAAAAAGAGGATACGGCAGGACGAGACCCTGTTATCTGTACCAGGACCAGCCTTTCCAGGAATATCGCAGGTTTTAGGTTTGATATCAGGAACAGGGCGGCTGATAGAAAAAAAATTCTTTCACTTGTCAAAGATGCTGCTGGCACCCTGGATGAGCTGAAAGGATATGATTTCTACAACCTACAATATCTGGAGGTCCTAAAAAGGGAGCTTTTAGCAGAGGAGAATATAATCACTGAGCCTATGGTGAAAAAAGCAGGGGGCAGGGGTGTTATGTTCGATCTGGAGAAAAGCAGGCGGCTTATCACCTCTGT
>PWSB01000209.1 GCA_003563375.1 Actinomycetota bacterium
GTAAGAACCCGGCGGGGTCTAAGGTGACGGCGAGATATAAAGAAGAGCTTATGATGAACTCGGGAGAGCCGGTACAATCCCGCGCAGATTCTACTATCAAGCCTATAGACGGCAAGATAGCAGAAGATATGTGCCGGCAGTCGGACTATCCCATAGTATCCGGGAAACCTGCCAAAACAGGTGGAGAGAAGGGGATAGCAGCTAATACAAGAAAGGCTGGGGAAACACCTTCCGGACGCAGAACCGGGCCAAAGGTGAGAACAAAACTTGCAATTCTGACCAAGCGGGCAAAAGAAAATCCAAAGGCCAGGTTTACATCACTGGCTCACCTGCTTACAGAGGATTTTCTTAAGATGTGTTTCCGGGAGCTTAAAAGGGATAAAGCTTCAGGAATAGACAGGGTAAGTGTTGAAAAGTATGGAAGCGGCTTAGAAGAAAACATAAGGGATTTAGTGAAAAGGCTAAAGACTAAAAGCTACAGACCCAAACCGGCAAGAAGGACATATATCCCCAAAGCCGGGGGAAAGGTAAGGCCTCTGGACATACCGGCTGTAGAAGACAAGATAGTACAGATGGCCGTAGCTAAAATCCTGGAAGCTATCTTTGAAGTTGACTTTGCCGATGTATCTTTTGGATTCCGTCCCAAAAGAAGCTGTCATGACGCCTTAGACTTTCTGGATAAGGCAGTAATGAGAAGACCGGTAAACTATATTGTGGATATGGATATAGAAAAGTTCTTTGAGACCGTAGACCACAAATGGCTTGCAAGATGTCTTAAGCAGAGAATAGCTGATACCGCCATTCTTTCAATAGTCTCACGTATGCTAAAAGCAGGCATAGTAGAAGAAGGTAAATACATAAGACAGGACACAGGCACCCCTCAGGGCAGTGCCTTAAGTCCGCTTCTTGCAAATATCTACCTTCACTTTGTCCTTGACCTCTGGTTTGAAAAAGTAGCAGTAAAGAGGTTTAAAGGATATACAGCTTTAGTCCGCTACTGTGATGACTTTATTATAGCATTTCAGAGCGGAAGTGAAGCAGAAATATTTGCCGGCATGCTAAGAGATAGACTTGCAAAGTTTGGGCTTAAGCTAAACAGAGAAAAATCACAGATAATAGCCTTTGGAAGATATGCATGGCAAAAGGCACAGGAGGGAGGAAGAAAACCCAAAGTGTTTGATTTTCTGGGATTTACCCACTTCTGCGACAAGACAAGAAAAGGCAAATTCAAATTGGGACGAAAGACAGCAAAAGCCAAGTTCAGACAGAAGATAAAAGAGATGAACCTCTGGCTGAAGAAGGTCAGGAATCTGGTTAAACTTAAGGCATGGTGGAAGGTGCTTAGAATCAAACTTTTAGGCCATTACCGCTATTATGGTATCAGTGGTAACTACAGGGAGCTTAAAAGGTTCTATATCCTAGCCCGAAACCTGGCCTATAAGTGGATAAACAGACGAAGCCAGAAAAAGAGCTTCAATCTAGCACAATACACTAACTTCCTTAAGTATAACCCGTTGCCTGAACCAAAGATATATCATTTAACATATACCTTGTCCCCGAAAGTGGGAATGTATTACTGAGGAGCCGTATGAGGGAAATCCTCACGTACGGTTCTGAGAGGGACATTAATAATTTAATAGAAAGGATTTAGAAAATGTCTACTCAACAAAACACCATACTGGTTACTATAGACACCCTGCGAAAAGACATGGTGGGCCTCTACAACCCCCGCTCAAGTCTCACCCCTTTCATGGACAGCCTAAAAGAGACCGCCACCCTTTATCTAGACCCCTATTCCACCGGACCCTACACCCAGGCCTCCTTTCAGGGGATTTTAGCCTCTGCCTACTACCTCAACTATGGAAAGGAAAAAAAGCTAAACCCCCAGAAGGTGCTCCTCTCAGAGGTGCTTCAAAAAAATGGCATCTATACCGTCGCCTTTCACTCCAATGCCTATCTTTCCTACTACTTTGGATACAACAGGGGATGGGATACCTTCTATGACTCCATGGCAGATGAGGTAAGCGATCTCTATCCTTTTATCCGGGGAAAGGCCATAAACCAGAAGGTGGAGACCTTCCTAAAAGACTTCAGCTTCAAAAAGCCCCTCTTTTTATGGGTGCACTACATGGATGTGCATGAGCCCTATATCGCCGAAAAAAAGTATCTCGCTCCTATTGATTCAGGCCTGAACCTTAAAAAAGAGCAGATGTTTCGCCTGTTTAGAGACACCCTGCTTAAAAGGGATGTCTCCCAGCCACAGAAGGTTGACACCCTAAAAAAGCTCTACATGTCAAAGGTGGCCGAAACAGACGAACATCTTAAAAAGCTTTTTTCCCTGTTTGAGGCCCATAAGCTTCTGGAAAACTCTACTATATTTATCACCTCCGATCACGGGGATGAATTTTGCGAGCACGGGGGCCTCTCCCATGACGGAAAGATGTACAATGAGCTGGTATCCGTACCCTTTCTAATCTATGATCGCAAAAGAGGGGCCCGTACCATAGAGGAGCCGGTAAGCCTGATTGATATCCCCCCCACCATCGCAGAGGCAATGGACATCCCGCCCAGCCCCGCCTTTGAGGGCCGCTCCCTCCTAAGCAATGGCCCAGGACCCATCCTGGGGGAGGCCATGGATAAGATCGGGCACAAGGAAAAAGATACCGACCAGCCCATCCACTACCTTGCAGAGGATGGCCTGAAGCTTATACACAGCCAGAAGAAAGGCTGGGAGGCCTATGACCAGACGAAGGATAAGGAAGAGGAAAATAACATAATAGAAGAGGTTTCCAATAATTTAAAAGATAAATTATCTAAATTTATAAATAGAGGGAGAAAGGAATAAAATATGGTTGACGAGGATAGAAAAAAAGATCTAGAAGAAAAGATATCTAAATCAAAAGAGGTGATAAGGGAAACATTTTCAAAATTTAAGCCTTCGGAACTGGCAATTACTTGGACTGGTGGAAAAGATTCCACCTTAACAC
>PWSB01000172.1 GCA_003563375.1 Actinomycetota bacterium
CATGGCGCCAAGAGACAGGTGGTAGAAGTTGCGGGGCGTCAGGTTCGAATCGGCGATATAGCTGTACAGGTAAGTATTCGGATCAAGCTTATGCCCGAGCAGCCTCAGCAGGGCCGATTTGCCCGATCCGGCTTCCCCGGTGATAAGCGCCAGAGTCCTTTTTTCACAGGCATGGGTAAGCCGGGCCAGCCCTTCGGCAAAATAGGGCGAGTCATAGAGGTGCTCTGCGGGCAGTTCCCGTTCAAAGGGGGCAGATTTGAACCCGAAGTGGTTAAGATACATCTGTTAATCGTCCTCCTTTCTGCGCTTGCTGTAAGAGAGGCCCTCTTGGCCGGTACTTTTAAGGGCGGTAAGAAAGTTGAGCCCCGAGGCAGGGCTGTCCTGTTGCTCCGGCAGACTGGGCGCTTTTTTGCCCCTGAAAGCGTGCTCCGGCACTGACGCGGCCTCTGCATCGGGGTAGCGCCGGCCATCAAAGTGAACCTGCACTTTTTCTAAATTGTACGGGTCAAAGCGAACCGTGATCCTTTTTTGAACCAGCTCAGGCACCGTTTGAAACAGCCGCCCATAAATCGAAAAAACCATCGTTTTGTCTACGGTTCTTTTTTCCTCCAGCAAGAAAGCATCGTAGAGCTCTTCTAAGCTGACGGTACGCAGTGGGTATGCATCTGTTTCAAATCGCAGCCGTGGGGTTTGCTTGGTGGCGGAGTGCACTTTTTCGTGATAATATTTGTCCAGCCAAACCCACAGGTAGTCGTTTAGTTCATCTAAGGAAAGTGAGCTTTCTTTTAGCAACACGTAGAGCTCCGGCAGGAAGCTGCTTTTAATCGTAGCGAACAGCCGTTCCACCTTCCCCCTCCCCGCCGGACGGTACGGGCGTCCTAAAGAGCGCTGGATGCCGAGTTTGCCGCAAATGGTCTCCAGGTGAACTGAGGTGTAGATTTTGGCCAGATCAACATAAATTTGTTCCGGCCGGCCGTATTTCATCACCGCTTTTTTTAACGAGTCCTCCATCATCGGCAGCTTTTCAGCCCAGTAACACTGGGCATGGGTAATTACTCTTGAAAAATCATCGAGCCAGCAAATGAGGTAGACCTTCTTTTTCTTACCCGGGTTATCCGGGCCGGCTAGATAAACTAGCTGGCAGGTATCTCCAATCCAGCGCTGGTTGCGGTGCCGGGCTTGGTAACGCTGGTATGCTTTATGCTCTTTTTTGGTAAACCTGCGGGTCAGCTCACATTTGTCCAAGTAATCGTAGACCGTGCTTCTTTTCAAAACCCCTTCCGGGACCTTGCCGGACAATTCTAAGGTTTTAATGATTTGTTCGCATGAGCGCCGGGGGCTTTCTTTTCTCATCAATGCGGCGAGCTTAAGATATTCTTCGGGGATGCGGGTCTGCCGGCCCGCCCTGGTGCGGGGTATTAAACCTTCGAAGCCTTTCTCCCTGTAAGCTTGAAGGTAGCGCTCAATGGAACGAACACCAACCTTGGTGCGATTGCTGTACGGGATCTGATATGTTTTCTGTGCTGCTTCATTGATCAGGGCCTGGATCTGGCCGGGCGGTAAGTTTGGCCTGCTGACAATAGGGGAGATGAGCCGGTAGCGGAAATTGGCGATCTCTAAAGCTTGCTGTTCTTCCAACTGTAAAACACCTCCGGATTTGAAAATTAAGAGTCTCTGTTGGCTCATTTTCCCACGTCCATGTGTCGACTAAAATAGCGGTTTATGTTGTTGGGTGGAAAATACAAGCAGATATCCGGGTGGCCTTTTCTTTAAAGCGCATCTATGCCGGTATTTTTAAGCACCGGATGGAATTGACGGCTTATTCCGGGGATTTGATTTCGATGTACCGGGGCTGGCGCTTAATTTTATGCACACCAAAGTTCCCGGTAAAATTTATGACCGGGTGCTTTGGCGGGAAGCGGGTAGGAAGATCAAGGGTTTCATCAGGCAGAGCAACTCAAAGTCACTGTGCAAAAATTCGGGGTGATAGGTGCTGCGGTATAAGCCAAACAGATCAAAGAGCTTTCGGCATTTGGCCCGCCATGAATCATATTTCCCACCCAGCCAGGTGGCCGGCTGGGTGGAAGAAGCAAGCTTACTTGCCAGCCACTGCAATAGACCGTCGGCAGCAGCTCTAAAGCGTTCCCACCAGAGTTTGATCGTAGAAGGTTCTACTCCGCAGAGCTCGGAGAGCTGCTCAATGGTATGGGTCTCAAAGCAAATACCGCGCATGGCGGCTTCTTTTACGCGCGCCAGCACCCGGGAATAGGGGAAAACAAAGCAGGGGAGCAGGGCATGAGTTTTCCCACACCCGGGACAATATACTCTTTGAATCCAGAAGATAACACCGTAAAGAGGGGTTTTGCGTTTGTAAGTACCGTGTTTGTTGAACTGGCACCCGCAGGCGGCGCAGGTTCCAGTCCACATGCTTACGGTTTGCAGGTAAATACCAAGCAGTTTTGAAAAGTCTTTGATTTTTGCTAGCGGGATGTTGACAAGGGTTGGGTTAAGATTTAAGCTAATGATGATAGTTTATTTTCTTTTTTCCAGAGAAGGGTGAGTGGTCTAGGCTTGCCCTTCTCTCATTTTCAGGGGGTTATTTGCCGTTAAGCGGGCAAAATCCTGCCAGTTAGCAAAATATGCTTTCATGCCTCCAGAAAAATATGGCTGTGGATATGCCGAGGTTGTGGACTCTGATGGATAACTCTAAGGAGTTACCCACAGACCCCACAACCGCTTTGACAACGCTATCGCGTTGTCAACATACCCATCAGCCACTACCGCTAATTCTTTTAAACCCTAAAACAAAAAACGGAGGCACCCACCCCCGACACTTCCTACCGGATTCTGGCCACTTCCTCCGTCAGGTTAAGCTGGCGTTAACAGTAGAGCAGGGCTACCACCCACCATTTGGCGATTGAAGATCTTAAGGCAATGTCGCCAAA
>PWSB01000232.1 GCA_003563375.1 Actinomycetota bacterium
GCAGTTATGCTCCTGGATTATACTGAAGGATACAGCATATCCTCCATCGCCAGAAAACTTCTTGCCAACCGCCCGAAAGTAGAAAGATGCATAGATAAGGCTTTGCGGTATGGGCCGCTGCCAGCCTTGGAAGATCTCCCCGGAAAAGGAAGGCCCAGCATGATAGATCCTGAAGCCAAAGCCTGGATCATCAGGATATACTCCCTCTGCCCTAAAGACTTAGGCCTTGCAAAGAAGGCCTGGACCTTAACGGAATTGGCTGAATATGCCAGGGATAATTGTAAAAGGTTTGGCCACAACTGTTTAGAAAAAGTAAGCAGGTCTACAATTTACAGAATACTTTCTAATACCAAATAAGTCTTAAGTTAAAAAAGCTGCTCCAATTTACAAAAATCTTCCCATTAACTTAAGGTAAGGGTTTGGGATATAATTTAATCATTATGGATGGACTGACTCTCACGGTACTCGGCTGCGGCACAACTGCGATAGATTACAATAAAGGTTGTCCTGGCTTTCTGTTAAAAGCCGGGCGCAAAAATATACTTCTTGAAACTGGAAGCGGCACATTATACAGGCTGGCAAGGACCGGCATGAGTATAGATAAAATAAATACCGTTTGCTATAGCCATCACCACCCTGATCACACCTCTGATCTTTTAGCCTTGCTTCACTCCCTAAAATGGGACCCTTGCCTTAAAAAAAGGCATCTAAAAATTATTGGGCCTCCAAAGGTCCTGGACCTCTACAGGCAACTTATCCTATATTACGGAGATTCGATCAGTCCAGACAATAGAAGGTTTAAAGTAAACCTAGAGCCTGCCTCAGACAACCAGATAAACGAGGGCGGCATATTGATCGAATGCAAAAGGGTCAGCCACACCACGGACAGTGTAGGATACCGTTTCAATTATAAGGGAAAAACATTTGCTTACAGCGGCGATGCGGGCCTGGACGAAAATCTTATCAGTATTGCTAAAAAAAGCGACCTGCTGCTTTGTGAATGCTCTTTTCCGGATAATAGGAAATTCAGGGGTCATCTAAGTCCCGGAGATGTAGAGTCCCTTATAGTATCTTCAGGCCCAAAAAAAGTACTGCTCACTCATATATATCCTGGTTGGAGCAAAGAAGAAAAAGAGGGTCTCCAAAGACTCACGAGCAGGGGGGTATCCATAGCTGAGGATTTTGTTACCTTGGCTATTTAAAATATTATAATGGAGAAATACGCCTTAACTCTTCTATCTCTTTTTTCAGGACTTTTGCACAATATTCAATGTCTTCCGAGTTGTTTTGTCTTCCCAGGCTGAACCTTATGGCTCCACGCAGCAACTCGCCTTTTAAGCCGATAGCTTGTAGTGTGTAGGAGGGCAGGCCTTTCTCCGAAGAACAAGCTGAACCTGTTGAACAGGCGATGCCTTCCATGTTGAGCCTCATGGCCAGAGCCTCACCATCTATATTTTTTACAGAAAAACTCAGGCTGTTAGGCAATATATGTTCAGGGTGCCCGTTAAAGCTTACTTGAGGGATGTTTTTTCTAATTTCTTCTTTCAGTCTGTCTCTCAAGCTACTGATCTTCTGTATTTCTTTTTGAATACTGCCTATGCTTATCTCCAGAGCCTTTCTCAAGCCGACAATTGAAGGGATATTTTCGGTAGACGACCTTCTTCCTTTCTCCTGCCCGCCTCCATGGATCAACGGTTCCATCTTGGTGCCCTTTTTAATGTAGAAAAACCCTATGCCTTTTGGCCCATAAAATTTGTGGGCCGATGAACTCAACAGGTCTATGCCCAGATCCTTGACATCCAGGGGTATATGGCCAATAGTCTGTACAGCATCTGTATGCAGCACGATGCCTCTTTTACGGGCTATGGCTGCTACTTCTTCAATAGGTTCTATGGTCCCTATCTCATTGTTTGCATGCATCACAGATATCAGTATTGTATGCGGACCTATTGATTTTTCCAATTCTTTGGTATCAATCCTGCCAAACCTATCCACTTCCAGTAAGGTGACCTTAAACCCTGTTTTTTCTAAGAATTTCAAGCTCTCCAAAACCGAAGGGTGTTCTATGGCGCTGGATATTATATGGTTGCCTTTGTATGAATATGCCCAGGCTACAGATTTTATTGCGGTATTATTGGATTCGGTCCCCCCGCTGGTAAATACTATCTCTTCTGGCTTGGCCCCTATCAGCCAGGCAACCTTGGCCCTGCTTTCTTGTAAAGCATTTTGTGCAGCTTCTCCCCAGCTATGCATGCTTGAAGGGTTCCCAAAGATCCTATCCCAGTAGTCGCGCATCTCCTCAACAACTTCTAACTCGCAAGGGCTTGTGGCCGCATAATCCAAATACACTTTTTTCATATATATCCTATTTATTCCATAGTATTTGTAGAGATATTAAATAAAAACCCCTAGCCTGTCAATAGATTGAAAATCTAAAAAAGCCGGACTTGATTTCCAACCTGGAGGGCTTATAATTTTTTTTAAAAGCAAAACATATAAAAAGGATGATGGCATGGCAAAAAAAGATGACGAGATCTACTGTCCTGAATGCGGGGGCTATATCAAAAAGGGTTTTATGACCTGTACCAATTGTAAAATGAAGATAAAGCTTACCAAACAGATGGATAAGGAAGAAGAAGACAAAAAGAAGAAAAGGTAGCCTGGGTGTACAGATCCACTTCTAACCTCTTATGTCAGTTATATTCTTAAATTTTATTGATTAATAGATTTTTTTTATTCGCAAATAGTATTAAAATCATAAAAATGATGTTGGATGAACAAAATAAGATTAAATATTATTATGACAGCTATGTAAAAGCTGACGGCCTGTGGTTTATAAAGGTTGAAGAAGAGCTTGGGTTTGACAAGGCATTACAGATAGACCGCAAGGTCTGGGAAGTCTTGCCTAAAATACAGTCAAGGTTCTTAAAATCAAAATTAGGACAAAAACTTGGATTGAGAGCGCTTAGCCAGTGCCTCCAAGCCAAGCTTGAGATGGATGGCTTTCAGTTTGAAAAAAATAAATCCAAAAACCTTCTTACCGTAAGCATATACAGATGTCCCTGGCATGACATAATGGTAAAATCTGGAAGAGAAAAACTTTCAGGTAAGGTAGGACCCTTGATCTGTCATACAGAATATTCGGTGTGGGCTCAGGAATTTGGAAAAGATCTTAATTTTAGTTTGGGCGACGGTCTTTGCTGCGGCCAGAAACATTGCAGCCTTATTTTTTCAAAAACAGAATAGGGAATATGGATCTATTAACCGGAGCCACCGGGCATTTGGGTAATGCTCTGCTGAGAATGCTGCTGGGATCAGGCAGAAGTGTAAGAGTATTTCTAAGAGAGGGCTCAGACACTTCTTGCCTGGAAGGCCTCAAAGTTGAAAGAAGTTATGGTGATCTAAGGGATGCTGCTTCAGTTGAGAAAGCCTGCATTGGAATAAACACTGTATATCATGCGGCTTCTGAAATATCTATAATGCCCTCATCCTACAGCGCCCTGTATAAAGTAAACTGCCAAGGTACCCAAAATATAATAGCAGCATGTTTTAAGCATAAGGTAAAAAAACTTATATATACCAGCTCCATACAGGCCCTTGACGAAAGGCACGGGATAATAGATGAGACGGCAGATTTTAAACCAAATCTATCCTGTGGGGGATACAACCGTACCAAAGCAGAGGCAAGTTTAGATGTGCTTGAAGCTGCAAAAAAAGGCCTGCACGCTGTTGTGCTGTGCCCCACTGCGTTCATAGGGCCATTTGACTTCAAGATCTCCCTTATAGGGCAATTTTTAATTGATTACCTTAGTGGCAGGTTAAAATTTATAGTCGATGGCTCTTTTGATTATGTCGATGTCAGAGACGTGGCCAAGGCACATTTAGCTGCTTCCCGTAGTGGGCGGTCCGGGCAGGCCTATATATTATCCGGCCACCAGGTAGACATGAGAAAAATGGCAGATATGATATCGGATATAAGCGGGAAAAAACTACCAATATATTGGCTGGGAAACCGGTTTGCAACAATAGCCTCATATTTTACCACGTTCTACTACTGGCTGACAGGGTCAAAACCTCGTTTTACTAGGTATTCACTGGCCACAATCCAAGCGGGTTGCATATTCTCCAGCCAAAAGGCAGCTATCGAGCTGGGCTATTGCCCAAGACCGTTTGAAAAATCACTAATGGATACAATCCAATGGTATAAGAAAATAGCCAAACCTTAAGCTAATCCTTACCGGGAAATTGTTAAAAACAAATACTCCCATGGCATGCACAGAACAGGGTAACCCAGTAAAACCATAGGTTTTGGGGGCCGGTCACAAGGTTTGTTATCAGTATATTTACACCGATATAGGCAAAAAGATGGCAATTAAACCCTCCAACCTCATGCTCCCTTGTTTTTTTGCAGGGCAGAAATAAACTTTTTTACCAGCCTGGGATCGAACTGGATCCCGGAGTATCTTCTAAGCTCCTCTATGGCTTGGCCCTTGCTAAGCTTTTTTTTATAGGGACTTCCCCTTCTCATAGCATCATAGGCATCCAGAATAGCAACAGCCCTGGCCATGACCGGTATTTCTTTTCCTTTTAGCCTCTGGGGATATCCGGTGCCATCCCACCATTCATGATGAGCCAGTACAGCGTCTGCAAGGTTAAGCAGCTGAGGGGTTGGTTCAGAGATGTGATAGCCTATTTCCGGATGTCTTTTTATGATCTCCCACTCCTCACTGGTCAGCCTTTCTTTTTTCCTAAGTATCTTATTGGGTATGGTTATCTTTCCTATATCATATATGCTTGTCAACAGCATAAGCTCTTTGGTCTTAGCCTGGGAAAATCTCATCTTCTTTCCGAAAGACTCAGCCAGGTTTTCCAGGTCTTTTATTTGTGCCTTGGATTGTTTTTTCTTGTTCCTTAGCTTGGCAAGAAGGGTATCAAGTATCGCACTATAAATATTTTTCCTGTCTAAAACCTTGTTTTTATACATCCTGTCTTCAGCCCGGCGCAGTATTTTGGATATATTTTCTCCAGGATCCGTCTTTGTTGCTGACCCCATGGAAATGCTGAGTTTTAAGATATGGCCTTCTGTCTTTTGGCAGCCTTCCTTTATCCTTTTAATAAGCTGTTTCGTTTTTGAATAATCGGTTTTGGACAGAAGTATTATAAATTCATCCCCTCCCCACCTTGCAATAATATCTTCTTTTCTGCAGCTGTTTTTCAAGACCCCTGCAGTCCTTATTAGCATCCGGTCCCCTTCTTTATGCCCGAAGGCATCATTGGCCAACTTAAAACCATTCAAGTCGGACACAATAATGCTTAAAGGAAGCTGCCTGGCTGTATTGAGCCTTTTTAACTCTTCATTAAAATATCCCCGGTTATAAAGTCCTGTAAGCCCGTCCCTGAAACTTAAAATCCTTATCTTCTCTTCCTCAATTTTCTTTTTGGTTATATTTCTTGAGATTAGAATAGCGACTTCTTTTTCCTTGATATGAAAAAACTGGATGCTTGTGTCCACATCTATCTTTTGCCCTTGCTTTGTAAGGTTGGTCATCTCAAATCTTATGCTTTTATTTTTAAAGCTATTGTCTATGAGGTCCCTGCAGCTTTCACTGTTGCAATCAGATACCAATTTTGAAAAGAGGGAACCTTTAAGCTCTCCTTCATTATAGCCGTACATCCTGCTGGCTGCCTGGTTTGATTCTAAAATAATTGCATCCCTGTGGTCAGGTGTAAGTTCGAGCAGCATAATGGGATCAAGCGCATTGTCAAACAGGGCCTTGAATTTTTCTTCACGGGGCTCGGGGGTTCTGGCATGTCTTATGTAGCTGACCCAACCTATGTCTGTGGGGGGGTTTGGCCAAAATAACCCCATACCAGTGTCTTTTTCATTTGGTTCCCTGATGATTTCACTACCCTCTGACATAATGGCTCCCTCAAGCTTAAAGGTCTTTTTTTCTGATGCCTTTAATAAAAATTATATATCCTTAAAGTGCTAAAAGGCAATCAGCCATTAATTGGCTGCCTTTCAACCTTTGGGGGATTTTCTGCTACAAAAGCTTCGGCTTCTTTTAGGCCCAGGAGTTTCTTTTTTGCTCCTTTATGTTGGAGAACAGACTGAGAATTTGCAAGGGCGATACTTAGCGATTCCTTGGTATTCCTTCCCTTGATGTGGGCAGCCAAAAAAGAAGAACCAAAACTGTCACCAGCCCCGGTAGCCTCTGCAACTTTTATATCCTGGGGGAAAAGTATGTAGTAGCAACCCTCCTGATCTAGGCAGTGGACAGGATTGGGCCCATCGGTTATCACCACTGTGCCCGGCCCCAGATCTTTTAAAGATTTCAACAGGTCTACAGCTCTTCCTTTTCCTGCAAGGTATTGGGCTTCTTGCTTATTGAGGATTAAGATCTTGGCTTGATTTAGTATATTGGATAAGAATTTTTTGCCCTTCTCGGCCAGGTAATTGCTGGGATTAAAAAGTATATCTATATCATTTGACTTAGCAAAATCCGCAAGCCGATTAAGGGTATTAAAAGATTCTCCTACCATGCTGCAAAGATAAAACCATCTGGTCTTAAGCCTAAAGACGTCAATTTCATCGAACATAAGGCTGTTATTTGCTCCTTTAAAGCTTAAAATTGTACGGTTTTTTTCAATGCTGTCCAGTATTATAGAATAACCTGTTTTTGAACCGCTTGGGCCCTTTGCTCCCAGAAAATCTATATTTTCTTTTTTTAGCTCTTCCAAGACTAGACCGGCACTATTATCAGAGCCGAGCTTTCCGATATAACCCACAGAAAGACCCATCCTTGCCAGGCTTACGGCAGTATTGGTCCCTCCTCCTCCGGTATCAAAATCAAGTTCATTTATAAGCAGCTTCGAGCCGCTGGGATAAGAGATGTAACAATCCTGCCCTTCTATGGTCCTTATGCAGATTGATTCTGATTTGTCAGTATAAGCAAATACATCCAGCGTGTTGGATCCAACCGTAATCACATCATACATGCTATAAGCCCTTTATATAATTATAAGCGCTCAAGGTTGCACTGGCACCCTGCCCCGCAGCAACGATTATCTGTTTAAAGGGATAATCCGTACAATCTCCTGCAGCAAAGACGCCTTCCCTGCTGGTCATGTTCTGCCTGTCTACCATTATTTCCCCTTTATGGTTTAGATCCAGCAGCCCCTTAAGAAAAACTGTCTGTGGCTCATAACCGATGCTGATAAATATGCCCTTTATTTTAAGTGTACCTGCAGACGAGTTCTGCTTGTAGATTATTGCGTTTGCGAGCTGGCCGCCTTTTATTTCCACGATATCCACTTTATCTAAAATAGTGACTTTTTTGCTTTC
Organism: Actinomycetota bacterium; assembly: GCA_003563375.1. GTDB lineage: Bacteria > Actinomycetota > Humimicrobiia > Humimicrobiales > Humimicrobiaceae > Halolacustris > Halolacustris secundus. The sequence continues at coordinate 7,346 of PWSB01000232.1, forward strand.
CAAAAGCCGTTGTACGAGTTCATCTTTTCCTCCCATATGCGGTTCTGGATTTAAAATATATACATGTGACGCTATGCTTTGAAGTGAGATAGCTGAATAAAGGGCGTGGTTTCCCCCACCTATAACAGCGACGTCCATTCCCTTAAAAAGCGGTCCGTCGCAGGTTACACAATAACTTATGCCCCTGTTCCTATATTCTTCCTCTCCAGGTACATCTAATTTCTTGGGGCTAGTACCTGTGGCAATAATCGCTGAATCTGCCAGATAGCTTGACCCGGTGGTGCTGATCTTAAGGCCTTTTTTTTCGAAAGCCAAGCCCACGGCCTCTTCTTCTACAAAATCAAAATTAAAGATATCCAGGTGCTTTCGAAACTTAGTCACCAGGTCCGTGCCTGATATCTCCTGGAAACCTGTGTAGTTTTCTACGGTAAGGTTGTATACCACCTGGCCCCCCAGCTCTTTGCCTATTATAATGAAATTCATGTTTTTCCTTGCTGCATAAATCGCTGCTGTAATACCTGCAGGGCCAGCCCCTATAATGCCTAAGTCATACATATGCTTTTCCCCCTTTCATATTGATATTATCAGATAAGAGACCATATTAAAATCTGGAGAAAAATACATGTTCATAACTATTTCTATATATTTTATTCCCTTATCCTTCCTTTACATTTAAACCATTTTTGATTAACTTATAGGCAAGTTTAAGAAAGGAAGTTATTTGGTTTATGAGTGATGCATATTATCAATTTAAAAAAGGCAAAAAGTTAGCAGAGCAAAATAATTTTATTGAAGCGATCATGCACCTGGAAAAAGCTAAGGAGAAAGAGCCCGAAAAGGCTTCTATAAGGGAGACCCTGGCCAGGGCCTACTATAATTGCGGGTTTTATTCTACTGCAAAAAGCAATTTCCAAAAAGCCTTAGAGATCGATGCTGCCAATGATTTTGCCTACTATGGGCTTGGCTTGAGCCTGGCTAAAATGGGGAAAATAAAGAGGGCAATAGGCCAGCTTAAAATAGCTGCGACTATGAAGCCCCATTCCGAGGAATACAGAAGGGCATTAAAAAAATTGAGTGCCTAGTTCTCAATAAAATCAAGGAAGCCATATTCTTTTTCTATGGCCTTCACGGTTTCCTCTAATAAGGCTTTGGGGTCCTGGAGCAGGATATTGCCCGGCTTGAGGCTATGGGATATTTGGACGCCAGGCAAGTTTTCCTGTTCAAGTACTGCTAAAATATAGTCTAACATATCCAGGCTTGCAATCCTCAGGTTAAATGCTGCAACCGGCAGCCACCTTTCAGAATCCGGCCTTATCTTGTCACCCTGCGTGGGGACCCTGCTGAATATCTTAAAAAAGTAATCTTCTCCAAAAGAAGAAAAAAGCTTAAGCAAGGCTTGGGTATCCTTTGAAATCTTATCATATAGGATGCCAATGGCTTTCTTGTCCCTGAAGGATCCACCCCTTATAACAGCCCTGAAAGCGAGCCCGCCCAGGTCTAAGGTTATGGCCAGGCCGCAGAGCTGGAACCTGGTCCGGTCTTGGTAAGCTTTTCCTATGCTATAAATGGCTCGGGGCAGGTCTTCCCTTATAGTAGCCATCTTATTTATCCTAAAAGATGACTTTACCTTCGGATCCAGCTGCCCGTAGACCATATTGCCAAAATGCTCCATCTTCCGTTTGACTATTCTTTTCTGTTCAGTAGACATATCCAGAAAAAAAGAGAAGTCCTTACTGTCAAATCCTTTGAAATCCTTCAAAATAAACACCGCCTCCTATAATATGCATCTATTGGGTCCTTTTTAATATACAAAAATTTTTAGAATATTATCAACTAAAAAAATTTTAATTCTATAAGATAGCTCGATTTGCAATTAAGCCTTTTTTGTAATATAAGGATAACATCATGAAAGTAACTATTAAGACATTCAATTCAAGGATGGAAGCCGAACTTGCAAGGGGATACCTTGAAAGCAACGGCATCAAATCATATATAAGTTCTGATGATGCGGGCCAGATGTATCCTTCCCAGCAACTTGTCGGAGGGGTCCTTCTAAAGGTTGAAGAGGAAGATAAGGAAATAGCATTGAATCTATTAAAAGAAGCAGATAAATGATCTTTGGATGCTACCAATAATCTTTTCTGATCTTTAATAGAAGATCATCGATTACTTTTAGGTCGGTTTCCTTTGGGGGGCTTTGCCTGTAAGCCTTCAGTAGCCTTTGTTCCCATTCCCAGCATTCCTGGACTACTTCACCTGGTGTATAATTGCCCTGCCTGAATCTTTTGACTTTCTCAAATACCGGGCTGCCGCTAAGGTCTGTATCAAAGTTTTTTGAGCTGCTGAGCAGCTGATAGCCATTATAGAGCACCCTTAGATGGGCCGCGGCATATTTATTCGCCCTCCCGTCCTTATTTTCTAAAAACTTTTTCTGCTGGTTTTTGCCATATCCGATAAATGAATCCCTAACTGCTTCCCTGCTCCAGACATGCTCGGCTAGCGACCTTAATTTTCTTCCATACTTATTTTCAAAGATGACCGGCGCAAAAAAGACCTCGAGTATGGTAGGCAGGCATTTGGCCGCCAGGAATAAAAATTTCCATATTTCATAATATGTGCTGTCCGTTTCACCTTCAAGCCATTTTATATCTTTTTTTTGGGGATTTAGCTTTAAAAGGTCCCGGGTCCTTGCGACAAAGACCCCTCTGTAGTCTATATCGCTTTCACCCTGGGAGAGGCCGTGCGCCTTTGAGCCCACTACTACCTTTAATATTATATTATTTGCGGTGTCCATTTAATTATTTTACTCCAAAATCAAAAACAACGTTATAAGGCTATTTTTAAAAGAGTTATTTTTACTTTTTTATCATTATTCCATAAAATATATTAATAATAAAATCCCCAAGCAGGAACATGCAGGACACAAAACTCTTAGAAGAGATCTGCGGGCGCTATTAATTCTTTAAGTATCTTTGACACTCATAAAAATGGACATACTCGAACGTTTGATAGAGATAATCCCTGCGAATAAAATTTTTGGCTCCGGCGGCGATTACATGTTTTTAGAAGGGGTTTATGGAGCCCAAGAAAGTGTGCGGGAAGCTATTTACAGGGTGCTTCCAAAAAGAGTGGCTGATAAATATTTCACTTTTGGCCAAGCAATTGATTTTGCAAAAAAAATACTGTACAGCAATCCAAAAAGGATTTATTTAGGGGACCGGCCAGCTAAAGCAGCCCGTGTTTTTTAAGGCGTTTCCTCAAATCATCTGCCCCCTTAAAAACGTGGCCATTTCCTCCCATCCTGGTAAATGGCAATATATAATCTTCTATATCATCAATGAATAAAGAACTGGAAGGATGGGTGCCTGCGGATTCTAATACTAACCTGTAGATCTTTTTCTCAGGTTTTCGGGCGCCTGCTTCAAAAGAAAGGATATATTGGTCAAAGTTTTTAAAGATAGCATATTTTCTCTTAAGGTAACCAAAGTGAATCTCGTCTGTATTTGACAGAATATATAGCTTGGCCTTCCCTTTCAGGGCAAGTATTAACTCTTTCATCCCTTCCATCTCCGAAAAGATATCTGCCCATATGGTATAAAATTTTTCATAGCCAAGATCAAGACTGAGCCTTTTTTTAACAATCTTAAAAAAATCAACTGAAGAGATCTTACCTTTTTCATAAGTTGCAAGTATGCTGTCTTCAAATACCATGCCATATATCTCTTTTTGGCTATAGGGGGAATACTTTTCCAGCCTGTTGCAGGTAATATGGTGGTCAAATCTTAGTATTACATTTCCTATATCAAATATGACCAGCTTTATCACAGATAAACCTCTATCTTTACTAATTCATTATTATGCTCTCTATGACAAAAGACAACA
>PWSB01000086.1 GCA_003563375.1 Actinomycetota bacterium
TACCGCATATTGAAGTCATCTTTTGTTCCTGCCAGCTGAAGCACCCTCTCCTTTAGCTGGCTGTTGGTTTCTTTTTGGTCTCCTATCTTTTGTGAAATATCAAGATTTTGATTTAATGCAGGCCTCACCATGATAAAAAATGCAGCGATTATCAAGATGAAGATAGAAACTATTATTACTATCCTATGTTGGTTAGACATACCTACTGCCCTATGATCTCATCAAGGTCTTCTTCCTGGACAGGTTCGACCTTTTTTTCCTCTATTTCCCAATCTTCCGCGATTTTGGGGATATCCCAGAAAGTCTCTATATAAAAAGAGGTACCGGTCAGATTTTCAGTGACCTGGCTCTTGGATATATTTCTGACCCAGGTATCCTTTATGTAAGGGATCTTCCTTAAATTTATTAACAGTTTGGAAACATCTGCATACTGTTTTGCATAACCCCTTATGGCAAAGGAATTCACCCTGTGGTTCCTGCTCTCCTCTGAATAATCTTTTATATGGTTGTCAAGATCCGCCAATCTTCCCTCATAAGCTGTTATATGGGTGCCTAGAGGCATAGCTTGGCTAAGATTATAGAGTATCTCGGACCACAATATTGTGTTGTCTGCTACCTCCTCGACCAGTTCTCCTTTTTCTAATACCTTTTGTTCAAATTCCTTATATATTTCCAGCCTGCTTACATAATGCTCAAGTTCGGCTCCAGCCTCCTGGTGCCTTTGCAGAGAAGCATACAGGTTTTTGTTCATATTGTTTATAAAGAACACAGATGCTGCCGTAAGCCCCAGGATGACCACCATAAGCGCTATCACTGTATTTAGGGCTATGGTCCTTTTATTGACTTCCCTTTCTTTTTTTGGGAGAAGATCTATATATTTCATATCCCAAAGCCTCTCAAACCCATTCCTATGGCCAAAGTCAGCTGGTTCCCTAAAAGACCCAAGGGTTTATTCTTATAAAAGTCCTTTTTTTTGAGCCTGTCCAAAGAAAAATGGTCCTCTATATTTATCTGCTCCACTTTATAGTCCATTTCCGTTTCAATAAACTTGCCAAAATTGTTAAAAGCATCTCCGCTTATAAAAATCTTTTGTAAATTATATGAGGGATACCTGTTTATAAAATAATCAATAGAACGGTTTATTTCCTCGATGATCAGATTTCCCGCCTCTTTAAAAGCCATACTTGCATCCATTTGCTGGGAATCAGCTGGTTTTACCGGCCCTATGGGTTTGGGTTCTGATTCGATAGTCCTGTCAAACTTTATGTCAATAGCCTGGCTGAAATCAAAGCTGTCCAGCATCTGTTCAGTTGCGCTGTAATCCAATTCTAATTTAGCCGATACGCTGCCTACAAAGGCCAATGTGCTTATATTGCTAAACCTGGGGAATTTTAGCCCGTCTTCTGTGACCATATTTATTATGGATATGTCTTTTCCGATATTTACCATACAATATGCGGTCTTCTCATCTTGATCCTTGGGTTTTTTGAAGCCGCATATATGATTTATGACCCTGTAAAGCGAAAAACAATTCAGGTCTACAGCTGCTGCACAGATTTTTACATCCCTTAGGCTTTCTATGATACTGTCTATCATATTTTTGGCGGCACCGGCTATCATGATCCTTGAATATTCTTTATTTTTCTCGCTTACGTAGTAATCATAGGTCAAGTTGTTTCTCTCAATAGGTACCAGGTCATTTATCTGAAGTTCAATGGATGATTTTATATCGCTCTCCCCTGTCACGGGAAGCTGGATCTCTTTTATGATGACTTTTGGATTTGAAAGCCCTACAAGGACTTTGCGGCCGCCAAACCTGTAATGTTTCCATATTTCTTTTACAGCCCTGGAAACCACTTTACTGTCCTTTATCTCCCCCATCTCTATAACCTGGTAAGGGAGTTCAAACACTGCAGCATTTAAGACCGCAAAAGAATTTCTCTTCTTAGCTATTTCTGCTACGGCTATCCTATTTGAGCTTATATCCATTCCTATAACAGACATATATTCCTTCCGTTAAAAAAGACCAAGATACCAGCTTATGATATTTTCTCCCCAAAAAAGTGCTATAACAGCCCCCGATGCAATAAAAGGCCCAAAAGGTATGGTCTGCTTGACCTTCCTTTTTTTAGTAAGTATAAGCAGCAGGCCGAAAACTGCCCCGATCAGAAAACCAAAAAACAGGGCTGGTATCACCGAGCTGCCCAAAAAAGCTCCTATCATCAAAGCCAGCTTTACATCCCCCATCCCCATCCCTTTGGGATAAACCAGGTGTATTATAAGCATAAATACAAATGCGCCTGCACTGAAGGCCAGCGGGAACCACCAGCGCACAGGGTCTCCTATAATACTCAAGATTATACCAACCCCTGTCATGGGCCAGGTTATGACATTGGGGATGATCATAAACTTTATATCTATAATGGATATGGCAATAAGCGAACTTACCAATACAATGCCGGAAAGAAGCTGCAAGCTTAGGCCGAAATAATAAAAATTCACTACAAACATCAAGCCTGTTGCTAATTCGACCAGAGGATAGGTGTATGGTATCCTTGCCCCGCACTGCCTGCATTTTCTCTTCAGGATAAAATAGGAGACAACCGGTATGTTGTCATAAAAGGCTACCTTTGCTCTGCATTCAGGACAAAAGGACGAAGGCTTTATTATTGAAATTCCCCTCGGGATCCTGTATATGACTACATTTAAAAAGCTTCCTATCACCAGGCCGGCGATAAATAGTAAGATATATACAAGAATTTCCATATCCTGCCTCAGATTATTGCCTGTTTGCTGTTTTAAAGTCTACTTTTATAATGCTTATTACTTGCTATATAGGGAAATAACTATTTGTACTTTTGTATATTAACACAGCAACCAGCAATAGTCAAAAAAAGAGGGCGGAAAGCCCTCTTTTTTAA
>PWSB01000181.1 GCA_003563375.1 Actinomycetota bacterium
GACATTATAATAGAAGCCACCGGGCTGGAGGAAAAGATACAGGGCTGCGACCTGGCTATAACCGGTGAAGGGGCAATAGATGAGCAGACTTTTTATGGGAAAAGCGCTTATGGGGTTGCCGGATTGGGCAAGAAGCACTCCGTCCCTGTTATAAGCATAAACGGGTCTGTATTTTTGGACCGTGAAAAGATAGATAAAAAGTATGCGGATCTCTTTAGCGGAAACTTCTCTATTATAAACCGCCCCATGGACCTGGATGAAGCATTGTCAGACAGCAGGCAGCTTCTGAGGGCCATGGCACGCGAGTTAATTATTTTTTATTTAAATACCAGAAGCTAACATGGCAAAATAGGGGATAGGAGAAAATTTAACTGGAGGTTCTAAATTGAGAATGATAGGAAATGTAGACATTGAAGGATTGGAAAAGATCAAAAGCGGCAAGGTCAGGGAGATGTTCTCATTCAATGATGAGATCCTGATAGTAACTACCGATAGGATATCAGCTTTTGATTTCATACTCCCCACACTGATTCCCTTCAAGGGAATAATATTGAACCAGATCTCTGTATTCTGGTTCAATTTTTTAAATGAAATAATAGAGAACCATCTATTGGAGACAGAGGTGGGCAATTTCCCAAAAGCCTTAAGAAGGCAAAAAGATATGTTAAGCGGCAGGTCGGTAATAGTAAGAAGGGCAAAAATATATCCCATTGAATGCGTGGTCAGAGGATATATAACCGGCTCGGCCTGGGAGGAATACAGAAAATCTGGAAAGATCGGAGACCTGAAGCTGCCGCCGGGCTTAAAAAATTACGATAGGCTGCCGGAACCCATATTTACCCCCACCACCAAGGAAATATCCGGCCATGATGCAGCCATAACTATAAACAAGGCAAAAAAAATATTCGGTGCAAATGTCATAGATTATCTTAAGGAAAAAAGCATCCAGCTTTATAAAAAAGCTTCTGATTATGCCCAGAAAAAAGGGATAATAATAGCCGATACCAAGTTTGAATTCGGTGTAGCCGACAATAAGACTATATTGGTGGACGAGGTCCTTACCCCGGATTCATCACGGTTCTGGCCGGCGGAGGAATACAAGCCAGGCAGCCCTCCTAAAAGCTTTGATAAACAATTTGTAAGGGACTATCTTCTATCTACAGACTGGGACAGGGAAACTATGCCCCCGCAGCTCCCGGAAGAGATAGCCCAGAAGACAACACATAGATATATCGCTGCCTATGAGAAACTGACAGGAAAGAAGTTCGGCTGGAAATGACCATAGACGTGCTTTTTAGCAACCGGATAAACAAGGACACCCTTGCAGTAGAGATAGAAGGATCTATATGTATTGTAATCGACATCATCAGGGCCACTTCGACCATAAGCACCATACTGGCAAGGGGCAGCACTGATGTAGTAGTTGCCAAGGATAAGGCCCAGGCTCTTGCTTTAAAAAAAGAAAACAGTGATTTCCTGTTATGCGGAGAGGAAGGGGGGCTTCCTCCCGCAGGATTCGACTATGGTAATTCGCCCCTGGAGCTTTCCGGTATAAATATGAGCGGCAAAACGGCCATATTGAAGACCACCAATGGGACTGTTTCAATGTATGGAGTAAAAAATGCCGCTGAAGTATACTGCCTGTCCTTGCTCAACCTCGATTACACCATTTCCCTGGTAAGCAAAAAAATAAAAAAAACAGGCCAGGACCTTCTTTTTGTCTGTTCGGGAGAAGGGGGGAGGGTAGCCTATGATGATGTTTTTGCCGCGGGTCTGGGCATAAAAGGGCTTTTGGCAAAAGGCCTAAAATGCAGGTACAGTGATTCTTCAAAGGTTGCACTTGGCAGCGCCATGGCAGAAAATAATATCGTGGACGCCCTTGAAAAATCTACCAGCGCAAGGCTTTTGAGGGGAGTAGGGCTCGGCGAGGATATCGGGTTCTGCGCGCAGCTGAACAAATATAATACAGGTGCCAAGCTCCAGCAGGGGGCATCAAACCTTCGCATCATACCCTGTTAATTTGAGCAGGGGCCAAAATAAGCTTCACCTTCAACCGGCTCTACCCCTTTTGTGGAAAACCAAAAATGGCCTTCAAGGACAGGATCTATCCTTATTATATAATTGCCGGTGGTTTCTATATTATCTATAAGCACCTCAACGCTCACCGTTTCTCCGGGAGCGACATCTGAAGGCAGGGGGCTTCTGGTAGGATTATCATAGCTTTCCCTATCTTCCTGGAGGTGGTAGTAATGGTATCCAAGCCGTACAGGATTATTACCCCCCCCTCTCCAAGTAAAATCAGAGGTATTGGTTATCTCCACTTTTACATAGTTTTCTTTTTCTATACAGAGGTAGCCGGGGATAAAACCTTCTATTTCTGCTCCGATACTGGCACTGTCAAAATCGATATCTTCATCTTCTGTGGCAGGCTCTTGCTCTGGCTCTGTCTGCTCATCATCGGGGGGAGCCAGCTGCCGCTCTTCATCAGGTCCCTCTACATCCACTCTCTCCGGCTGTGCGCATGCTGAGAGGCCCAGTAATAATATAAAGACCAGGATAATGATCAGATATAGTTTATTGCGCATTATATTTACCTCAACTCAGTCAAATTTTGATTTTTGTCTATTATAAATTAGATTGGTTGTTTTTTGAATAAAAGATATTTAAAATATAGTTAAACAGGCAAATATGGAGGAAAGATTATGAGTCCTTTAGCAATAACAGGGATAATTACATTGGTCCTCTTAGGGGGGATGATTATTTTTGCCTTGATTTTGATAGTACCGATGGTAAGATTGTTAAAAAAAGTAAATAAAGTGACTACTAAAATAAATAAACAGGTATTACCTACGATAGATACATTTAATAAAGTATCAGAAAAGATGACAGAAGAGATTTCTTCCTTAAAACATA
>PWSB01000174.1 GCA_003563375.1 Actinomycetota bacterium
AGAGACCCTTCTAAACCTAGAGCCATAGAAATACTCCCCAGATCAAAAAGTTTCATTTCTGTTGAAAAAGCTCAAAAAGACCTTAATTCGGTTATGATACCGGTAGTAGGCAGTATAGCTGCTGGTAAGCCTATTTTAGCAGAAGAAAATATTGAAGATTATTTTCCGCTTACTTCTGATTTCTTAAGAGGAGGAAATCAGGTCTTCCTTTTGAAGGTAAGGGGTGACAGTATGATAAATGCAGGCATCATGGACAGAGACTATATAGTGGTAAGAAAACAGGAGACCGCTATAAATGGAGAGATAGTAGTAGTGCTTATGGAAAATGAAGCTACTGTTAAAAGGTTCTTTAAGCAATCAAAGAATATAAGATTAGTACCTGAAAATGATCATATGGAAACTCTTATTGTAAAGGATGCGTCCATAATAGGTAAAGTGATAGGACTAATAAGGAAATATTTTTAATAATTGCTGAGTGCGCCCCTGTAAATATAGTTGGATAATCTAGGATAGAAATTAATGTCTGCATTTATGGTAAGCAGTACGCTGTCTTCAAGATATTTTTTCTTTAATACCTGGCAATTGTCATAAACTTGAGAAATCAGCTTGTTTTCACTATAAGGTATCTTGACGGTTATGGTTATATAGTTTCCTTGCAGCTCATCTTTTATTTTGTCTATTAGAGTATCTAATCCCTCTTTTTTAAAAGCAGAGACAAAAACAGCATCCCTGTATTTAAATCTGGCTTTAAGGATTGAATCGCTGGTTACTTTATCTATTTTATTAAATACTATCACTGCTGGTTTTGGCTGAATTTCTATCTCTTTTAGTACCGACCTTACGCTTTCTATATGGCTTTCGTAATTGGGGTTGCTCAGGTCTACCACGATAAGAAGGAGATCTGATTTCTTTACTTCTTCCAATGTAGATTTAAAAGAAGCTATCAGCTGATGGGGCAGCCTCTCTATAAAGCCTACTGTATCTGACAATAATAATTCATACCCTTGTTCAGTCTTTAGTTTTCTTACAGTGGAATCCAAAGTAGAAAAAAGCATGTTCCTTGCTTCCACATTAGAATCAGTAAGGGTATTTAAAAGAGTGGACTTACCACTATTGGTATAGCCCACTAGAGCGACCTGGCCAATATTGGTTTCCTCCCTTCTCTTTCTCTGTGTCTCCCTCTGTATACCTATCTGATTTATTTTCTTTTCAAGCTGGCTAATCCTATTCCTTATGGTCCTTCGGTCAGTTTCAAGCTTGGTCTCACCAGGACCCCTTGTCCCGATGCCGCCCCCAAGCCTTGAAAGCTCTATACCCTTTCCCCTCAACCTTGGAAGAAGATAATTTAACTGGGCAAGCTCTACTTGGAGCTTTCCTTCCCTGCTATGTGCCCTTTGTGCAAAAATATCAAGGATCAAAGCAGTACGGTCGATTATCTTTACATTAAGCTTTTCCTGAAGGTTCCTTTGTTGGGTAGGGCTTATCTCTTCATCTATTATCACCAGGCTTATATCCTTTTGGGCTACAATTCCTTTTATTTCTTCCAATTTGCCTACACTAATATAATATTTGGGGTTCAGCTCTTCCTGGTTATGGACGATAATATCTTCCACATATGCACCAGCACTAACAGCAAGGTTCTTTAGTTCCTGAATATTTTCATCAAAATTAGCATCTTTTATCTTATTGAAGTACTTTTTTAACCTAACCAACAATAATAAAGATTTTTCTCTCTGTTCCCCTATCTCTATATTGCTTTTAGCTTTTTCTGACATAGATCCCATCAAAGATTTATCACCTTACACCACACCTTTTATTCTTTTTATAGCCTCTTCCAGCCTATCATCCGAAATAGTCAATGAAATCCTGAAATAACCCTCACCGCTATTGCCGAATGCGCTACCCGGGGTTACAACCACATCCGCTTTATCTAATAACATTTTAGCAAAAGACTGTGAGGTAAATCCAGGCGGAACTTTTGACCAGACATATATGGTATAATCTGAATCATAATAGCTTATTCCAATCTTATCCAGCATCTGTTTAACACTGTTTCTTCTTCTGTCATATATTTGATTATTATCTAATACCAGCTCCTCATAATTATTTAAAGCTTTTATGGCTGCGACCTGTATTGCATTAAACACCCCGGAATCCACGTTTGTCTTATATTTTCCCAGGCTTTTTATAATCTCTGTATTGCCTACGGCAAAAGCTATCCTCCATCCAGTCATATTAAAGGTCTTTGACAGGGAGTTAAACTCGACTCCGACCTCTATAGCGCCCTCGGCATTAAGAAAACTGACAGGTTTTTCTCCAGAACCTGAATATATATCTGAATATGCATTATCATGGCAGACTATGATATTGTATTTTTGGGCAAATTCTACGACCTGTTCAAAAAAATCCAGGCTAGCATTTGCAGAAGTAGGGTTATGCGGGTAATTCAGATAAAGCAATTTTGCTTTTTTAGAAATATTTTTATCAATGCTATCCAGATCCATCATAAAATCATTATCTTCTTTTAAGGGGACCTCAAAAGCCTTGCCTCCCGCAAACATAGTACCTATCTTGTAGACAAGATAGCTGGGATCCGGAACAAGAGAATAATCTCCAGGGTTTATAAAGGTGTAAGCTATATTTGCAATGCCCTCTTTTGAACCCCATAAAGGGATAACACCTTTACTTTGAAGGTCTACCTTAAACCTTGAACGGTAAAAATCCACCACTGCTGCATTGAACTCAGGCATGCCGTAACTTGATGGATACCTGTGGTTTTCATGGACCAGTGCCCCTTTGTAAAGTTCTTTTACAATCACATCAGGTGTTGGGATATCAGGATCCCCTATCCCCAGGCTTATGACATCTATCCCTTCTTGTCTTTTTTTACTTATTATTTTATCGATTTCAGCAAAAAGGTACGGAGGCAAAGATTTTAGCCTGTCAGATTCAATTATATCCATTTAATATTCCTTTCTATCTGTCAAAATATTTACCATCAAAAACATAATCTACTTTACCTTCAAGATGGACCCAGCCGCCATCATCCCACAGGATATCCACTGTCCCCCCAGGAACCTTTACCTTTACTTTGTTCCTCTTAATCTTTCCAAGCTTTATAGCAGCTACAGCCGAGGCACATGCACCTGTCCCGCAAGCAAGGGTCTCCCCTACTCCTCTTTCCCAAACCCGCATCAAGATCATGTCATCCGCGTGGATACTTATAAATTCCACATTTGTTTTTTGTGGAAATAAAGGGTGATTCTCTAATAAAGGGCCCCACCTCTTTAGGTCGGTCTGATCCAATTTCTCTGTCAGGATTATACAATGTGGATTCCCCATAGATACAAGATTTATATAAAAATCTTCCCCCTCCAATTGCAATTTGTAGTCAAAAACCTCATCTTTTCCATTTATTTTTGCTGGAATAAGTGTGGGATTAAACTCAGGTTTTCCCATATTGACCATAATGTTTTCCACTTTTCCTGCCTCGGTCTCCATGACTATCCTTTTAATTCCAGCAAGGGTTTCCACATCAATCTGTTTCCGGGAACATATGCCTTTTTCATATAAAAACCTGGCCATACACCTTATCCCGTTCCCGCACATCTCGGCTACAGAGCCGTCTGCATTGTAATAAGACATCTTGTAATCCGCTTTCTCTGACTTGTGTACCATAATGAGGCCGTCACCGCCTATGCCTAGGTGCCTATCACACATAAGAGCTATCCTTTCCCTGTCCAGGCTAAGCCGGCCCTGTATGTCATCTATTAGAATAAAGTCATTTCCCTGCCCGTTTAGCTTGGAAAAACTGATCTCTTTCATCTTTTTTCTCCGATCACCCTTATTATCTCACAATTTAGAGAGAAAATATTATCATACTTATCAGCTCTTATCCAATTTATCCTGGGGTCTGCCTTGAACCAGGTAAGCTGTTTTTTTGCAAGCCTGCGGGAATTCCTCTTTACAAGCTCGATACATTCTTTTAGGCTTATCTCTCCTTTTATATATCTTGCCGCCTCCTTATATCCTGTTGCCTGCCTTAAAGGATAACTTTGGCCATATCCTTTATCCAGCAATTCTTTCACCTCTTCTATAAGACCCTGTTCGAACATACATTCAACCCTTCGGTCAATATCGTTATAAAGGATTTTTCTGTCCTTGCACAACCCTATAAAAAAAGAATTATATACAGACTCCCTCTCTTTCCAACTCTTCTGGTAAGCGGAATATGGCTTTCCTGTAATGTTGTATACCTCAAGGCCCCTAATTATCCTCCTGCTATCATTAGGCCCTATTTTTCTACTGTATTCAGGGTCTACCTCCTGCAGTTTTTTAAAAAATTTTTCCAGACCTTCTTTTTCAATCTGATTTCTTATTTTTTTTCTGCTCTCCTTATTTTTGCCCGGTGCAAAATCAAGCTTATCCATAACAGCCCTGATATAAAGCCCTGATCCTCCAACGAGTATTGGTATCCTTTGCTTTTCAAAGAATTCCTTTCGAATCACATCCCTGCATAAATCCCTAAACATTACTGCGGTAACATATGTATCCGGCTCAAAAAGGTCTATCATGTATTGCTCTATCTCCCCGCTGGGCATTTTATCAGTCCCAATATCCATGCCTTTATAGGTTTGCATAGAGTCTACAGAGATCAAGTGGGTACTAAAAACTGCTGCAAGCTCTATAGCAGTTCTGCTCTTGCCCACACCGGTAGGACCGCATATTACCAGGACAGCTTTATCCTGGGTAAGCTTTTGCCTAAGTTTTTCTATATCCTGCTTATCTTTCAATGTATCCCTACAAGCTCTCCGATAAGATAAAAAGCCTTTGCCTTTTTTACTTTTACATCTACCATCTTCCCTATAACTGCCTCAGGTGATGCGAATAGTACTATTGTATTATCATACAGCCTGCCCTGTAAAAGACTATCATCCTTGGGGCTCTTGCATTCAACCAGTGCTTTAAGTTGCTTGCCTTCCATCTTTTTGTTTTCTTCATAGGTAATACGGTTCTGTAAAGATACAAGCTTGCCGAACCAATCTTTTTTAAGTTTAGGGCTGACAAGTTCCTCCATTTCTGCAGCGGCTGTCCCTTCTCTAGGAGAGTAAATAAATGTGAAGGCCCTGCTAAACCTTATTTTTTTTACTGCATCCAGGGTTTTTTCAAAATCTTCTTCTTCCTCTCCCGGGAAACCTACAATTATGTCAGTGGTAATGGAACAGTTACAAATGTTGGATTTTATCGCATCAACCACGGAAAGATAATGTCTTAAGGTATATTTCCTGTTCATCTTTTCCAGCACCTTGTCAGAGCCTGATTGCAGGGGGAGGTGTATATGGTTTACCACGTTATCGTTATCCCTTATCACCCTTACAAGTCTTTGGCTAAAATCCTTGGGATGTGAAGTCATAAACCTTACCCTTTCTATACCAATCCTGCTTACCCTCTCAAGTAAGGAAGAAAAATCTATATCACTGCCTAAATCATTTCCATATGAATTTACATTCTGTCCCAGCAGGGTTATATCAAGGACTCCTTTTCGGGAAAGCCTGCATGCCTCATTGATGATATCGTCAGCAGACAGGGACCTCTCTCTTCCCCTTACAAAAGGCACTATGCAATAAGAGCAAAAATTATTACAGCCGCTTATGATGGGAAGATAAGCTTTAAATGGCAGGGGTCTTTCTGATTGTTCCAGCCTGTAATCAAAACCCTGTTCTTTTATACTGCATATGGCCTGTTTTACCCTTTTCTTTTTGCTTATCAGCTGCCCGATTTCAGAAATATTATAAGTGCCAAAAACGATATCCACAAAAGGGAAATCTTTCTGGATTGTGTCTTTTAAGTTTTGAGCAGTGCATCCTCCAACACAGATAATACGGCCCGGATCTTTTTGTTTTAATCTTTTCAGGCTCCCAATATGGCCATAGAGCCTGTTTTTTGCCTTTTGCCTCACTGCACATGTATTAAAGATTATAACTTCAGCTTCATCCAGGCTTTCACTCAAACTATAACCTTCATTTTTTAAATAATAGGCTATCCTCTCTGAATCATATTCATTCATCTGGCAGCCAAAGGTACGTATAAAAGCTTTCATATATAAAAACCTCAAGGTATTTTAATGAAATTGAAAAAGGCAGTTATCTTGGCTCGACAGTAAGGACAATAGCAGTTTTGGTCTCACCATTTACTTCAATGTCTTTAAAGAATGGTATGCAAATAAGTTCCTGGCCGGTGGGAGCAATATAACCCCTTGCAATCGCAATGCTCTTTATGGTCTGGTTCAGGGCTCCCGCTCCTATGGTCTGTACCTGTACCCTGCCCTCGCTCCTTATAATTCCTGCAATTGCACCAGCCACAGAATTAGGCTTGGAATGCGATGAAACCTTCAGCAGTTTCATTTCTATTACCTTTATTTCAATCTATTTGCTTTAACTTAATATCTATGTTTATTTTATTGTTCAGCCTTTTATATGCTATATCGCTGGGAGCTACAAAATATCTTTTACCCAGTAATAGGATTTCTTTTTCAACTTTATCAATTATACCTTTTATTTCATCATCTTTAAACCTATTGGATAGCTTCACTTCGTCATAGAGAGCAAGGGCCTTGCTTTTGCTTCCGGCTTTAGGTTTAACATTTTCATCACCTTTTATTTCTAAGTCCGATATAACAGGGTCTAAAGATATCAGCTCCCCATATATGATCCTCTGTATGCTTCTTTGAGAGATATCCATTCCAAATATATCCCTGCTTATCTTTTCGAGGACATTATAGTTTTGGGCAAGCAAAGGAATCCGGGTGACCCCTATATTGTTTTCACATATGAATTTATTGACTTCTTCCCAATTTGTTAAGGTTGGAAGATCCCCACTATTATTTTCTGCTTTCATTGTAGCCAGTATCTGGGCGGGGGTCCCATAATAAATATTTATATGAGGGTTCTGAAACTGGAACTCTATTATTGCTTTTATTATATTATTTACCCCGCCTATCACAGTCAGCCCATCCTCTGTTTCTATAAACTGTGGCAAAACTGACTGGTCTTTTTTCTCTGGAAGCTTAGCTAGGTCAGCCTCTGCTAAAAAGGAGGTTCCCTGGCCGACCCCGGAAAAGGTGATCTTTATCTGGTCACAATTCAGCTTTATCGAAAAAAGAGCCATCCCCCTTCCATGAAAACCATAAGCATCCCTTTTGGCATTATCAAGCTTTGAGGTAACCCTCGATTCAAAGATGATGTTTTTAAATTTATCAGGTATGCCTGCCCCGTCATCGATAAAATGTATTATTCTTTTGCTGTCCGCCAGTTTTTTGGTTGCTATGTAAATATTCCTGGCCCCAGCATCCCTGCTGTTCCTGAGAAGTTCCACGATTATGTCTTCAACACAGTTTATATCCTGCATTGCTTGTCTGCGTTCAGCTTCAGATATTCTGAGTCTTACAAAACCGCTTCCAAGGTCCTCTTCGACATTAAAAACATCATCCATATTAAGCTCGGAGAGGAACTTCTTGATATCCGAATTATTTTGCATAATCAACCGCTCTGCTCTCCCGGATTACAGTCACTTTTATCTGTCCCGGATAATCCATCTCACTTTCAATCTTTTTTGCGATATCCTTTGCCAGCACCACAGACATGCTTTCATCTACGTCATCAGGTTTTACTATAACCCTTATCTCCCTGCCCGCCTGTATCGCAAAAGCTTTTTCTATGCCATTGAATTCTGTAGCAATATTCTCAAGGGTCTCAAGCCTTTTGATATAACTTTCAAGGGTCTCTCTCCTGGCGCCGGGCCTTCCGCCCGAGATCGCATCAGCAGCCTGGACTATCACATCCAATATTGTTTTGACCTCGATTTCATTGTGGTGAGCTTCAATGGACTGACAGATCTCTTCACCCTCGTGAAGCCTCCTGGCAAGTTCTGCCCCTATCTTCGCGTGGGACCCTTCTATGTCATGAGTTAGGGCTTTGCCTATGTCGTGGAGAAGGCCTGCCCTTTTAGCTTTCTTTATAGGATATCCAAGCTCAGCGGCGATTATTCCTGATATATAGGAAACTTCCTTGGAATGCCCCAACACATTCTGCCCATAACTGGTCCTGTATTTTAACCTGCCCAGCACTTTTATGACCCCTGGGTTAAGTTCGGATATACCGGTGTCAAATACAGCCTGCTCTCCCTCGATCTTGATTTCATTATTGATGAGTTTTGAAGCTTTCTCATACATCTCTTCTATCCTTGCAGGATGTATCCTTCCATCAATTATAAGGTTTTCAAGGGTGACCCTTGCAATTTCCCTCCTAACAGGGTCAAAGGATGAAAGTATTACTGCTTCAGGAGTATCGTCTACTATTATGTTTATTCCTGTAAGGTTTTCAAAGACCCTTATATTCCTTCCTTCCCGTCCGATTATTCTTCCCTTCATCTCATCATTGGGAAGGTTTACCACACTTACCGTAGTCTCTGATACATGGTCTATAGCGCATCTTTGGATTGCCTGTGAGATAATCTTTCTTGCCTTCTTATCAGCCTCCTCTTTGAGCCTGATTTCTATCTTTCTTATTTCTTTTGAGGCCTCATACCTTGCTTCGTCTTCCATCTTCTTCATCAATACCGCTTTAGCTTCTTCCTTTGTAAGCTCAGCTATAGCCTCCAGCCTTAAAACTTCTTTTTTTAGAACCTCTTCTAATTTCCTGTCTTTATCTTCCAGGGTCTTTTCTCTTGAATGAAGTGTATGTTCCATTTTTTCCAAATAATGAGCTTTTTTCTCTATGGTCTCTTCCCTGTTTATCAACCTGTTCTCCATTTTCTGTATCTCACTGCGCTGATTTTTTATTTCCTCATCAGCCTTAAGCTTAAGGTTCTGAATCTCTTCTTTTCCCTCAAGCAGAAATTCTTTTTTAAGGGTTTGTGCTTCTTTTTTGGCATCGGATATTACATTTTTTGCTCTTTGTTCTTATGAATTAAGTTTGGAATCTATTATGTATTTCCTATATAAGAAACCTATTAAAAAACCAATGACAAGGATTGCAAGACCTATGGAAGCAAAACTTAAAATTTCTAACACTTTCTACCTTCCTCTCTACTAAAAAAAGCCAAGCATATTGTCTTGGCTTTTTTACTTGCACCGTATTTAATTTTTATCCTATAAGCATAAGAGATTTAAATCACAGACCAGCAAACCTGTCCTGCTAACACATTTCCTCTCTTTTTATGAACTAATAAATTCATATACCTGCTCTTAGACTTATAAAATTTATTTAAACGTAAGAATACCGAATAAAAGCCAAACAATAATAACCAGACAATATTAAAATTAATAATATCTATTCAATTTGTACTTATTTTATCTATTGGCTACTATTAAGTCAATGAAATATTCAATCTTCGGTCAATCTTTGGTCTCTAACGAGACCAACCGTATTTGATCAGTTTCTTTTATGCTTATATTTCTGCTTTTGCATCGGCTGCAGACCATCAGCAGGCTGTCTATTTCGGATACCATGCCGCAGTCCGAGCATTCTACTGCCAAAGGCTTTACATCGAAGACAAGCTCAGCGCCTTTTAATTCTCTTTCTCCTTTGGTGAGGTACTCATAATAAAATTTTACTGATTCTGGTTCGATCTGGGAAAGAGGGGTTATCTCTATGTTGATTTTTGTCACCCTGCCTGTTTTTTTCCCTTTAATATTTTTTTTGACTATATCTATAATCGAACCTGTTATTGAATATTCATGCATAAATCATTATTATCTTAGGTCATCTATAACAATGTCACCAAGCATATATCTGCCCTCAAAGCATTCGGAGATCACGGGACATTTCACCTTCAATAGAAAGAATATCTCCTTATCTTCTCCGCTCAATGCCTCATAGTTGCCCTGACCCTTTGATATTACCAGGTCAGCCTTATTAAATTCTTCCTTAAACTCCTCACCTGAGAGGACTACCATAGCTCCAGGAAGATCGCTTCCGGTGGTTATGACCTTCAAATTGTCAGTCAATCCTGCTTGCTCTGCGTCTTCCATGGTAGCATCATTTACAACTGGCGCTCCTCTTACACAAAATACCACCTTTTTCCCATCGAATTGCTGTATAAAGATCTTATCAAAGACGATCTCGCCTGCGTTGTCCCCCACATAAACAATATGGCGGGCATCATCTATTTTCCGTCTAAGAAGTTCTATTTTCTCCTGGTCCATTTCCTGATTCAGGGCTTCCTCGATTGTCTTTCGTATATCTTTCTCATCCATATCAGAGCCTTTTACAAAATCAATGATATTCCCAGCCACCGCTATCCTCAAAGCTGTTTGGAAAGGGTCAGTTGAATCCTCTATGGTTTTTCTCACCTCTGGCTCGAGGTTTAGACATAAACGGTTGAACTTTTTTTTGAGTCCCCTGTAAGGGTCCCTGCCTTTTCCAAAACTCCTTATAACATCCTGTACCAGGTCAAAGGTATAGAAGGCATGCTCACCTGATCTAAAACCGGACAGGCTTTTAAATGTCTGTCTGAGCATCTTATCCTTTGTCTCAGGCGAGACCTTCAGAAGATCCGCTGCCTGGACTACTTGATTTACATAGCATGGCATACATTTTAAATTTAATCTCATATTTACTTTCTAGCTGTAAAGATATCTTTTTAATTGTTTCCACATATTTTTTATTTGTGCTGCTGCTTTGCTGCTCCTGTCGTCTACTATAAATCTTTTTTGCGACAAGGAAAAAGAAACCTGTTCATCATAAGGTATTTTTCCAATAATCTCAATATCCTCTTTTTTGCTGTAAGCCTCTATATTTTTTGTGTTATCCAGGTTCAAGTCGAATTTGTTTATACATGCAAAAGCTTTTACCCCAAAATTTTTTGCAACCTTATAAACTTTTTTGAAATCACTTATAGCTGACAACGAAGGTTCTGTGACTATAAGCACCGCGTCCACACCGGTAATAGAAGAAATCACCGGGCACCCTATGCCCGGAGCTCCGTCTATAATGATCAGCCTTGACCCCTTTTCAATGGACAAGTCTTCTGCTGTATTCCTTATCCTAGTTATAAGAAGCCCTGAGTTTTCTGCACCTGGGATCAGCCTTGCATG
>PWSB01000113.1 GCA_003563375.1 Actinomycetota bacterium
AAATCCCCACATATGGCTTTCGCTGGAAAACGCAAAAGCAATTGTAGGCAATATCCAATCCATATTTTCAGAAAACTTTCCAGAATATGACAGTTATTTTATTGAAAATAAAAACCGGTATATACAAGAGATCGATAAACTAGACACGGAGTTTAGAAAGGAAGCTGAAGGTTTTGGGAAAAAAGAATTCATAGCCCACCATGATGCCTGGGTTTACCTTGCCCGTGACTTAGGGCTGAAGCAGGTTATGTCAGTGGAGCCTTTCCCTGGAAAAGAGCCCACACCTGCATATATAATCCAATTGCAAAAGACCATAGACAACTATGAGATCGACACCATATTAATAGAACCCCAACTTTCAGCAGATGTTGTGAATTTCCTTACCCAGGATATGGACCTTGAGGTAAGGGTACTTGACCCGTTAGGTGGTACTCAAGGTACTGAGACATACCTGGATATGATGTCATATAATTTTGGACAACTAAAAGATGCACTAAGATAATATATAAAATAATTATTTAATTGACAATTTATTTTATAGATATATTATTTAAGTAGGCTGAATTCCTAACAAAATAGAAAAATTGTAATTTTAAACGTAGCAATAATGAAAAAGGTAATATTATGTCTATCGGCTATATTTCTTTTGTTTACCATTCTTTTACCCTCTAGCCCTGCTTATGCTGAAAACCTGGACCAGCAGTTAGAAGATGTTAAGATGGAAAGGGAAGAGACAGGCAGGCAGATTGAGCAGGCAGAAAAAGAAGAGAGGGCCTATGAGAGCCAGATAGAACATGTCGAAGAACAAATGATCACCGTTTTGGGCGAGCTTGACGGGCTGAGACAGGAGCTAGAGGACATTAAGCTGGAGATCTATAAGACTAATCTTATGCTGGAGCTAAAGGGAAAGGAATTGGAAGAGACCGAAAAAGAACTTCAGCACAAAATAGACCTCCTAAACTGGAGGGTATCGGAGATATATAAAAATAGAGATAGCCACTATATACAGGTTGTACTCATAGCAGAGGATTTCATGGATTTTATGTCCAAGATCAAAATAATGGCCATGATAGCTGAACAGGATGCAAATATGATAACAGAGGTAAAAGCCAGGAGAGAGGCTGTTGCCAGTATCAGACAAAATATACATATACTTAATGAGCTTCAAAATGAACAAAAAGATGAAGTTGAAAGATTGGTTGCAGAACAAGAAATTAAAAAACAGGAACTTGAGGCTATACACGAGCAGAAAAAAGGACTGCTTTTAGCTACCATAGCCAACAGAAATGAACTTATAGAGATGGAAAAGCAGCTTGCTGCCAAGGAAGCCCAGATAAAGAAAAAGCTTGAAAGCCTAAGGCATGGAAACACTCCGGGGGGCAAAATGGCATGGCCCACTAATGGAATACTTATCTCAGGTTTTGGCTACCGGCAGAGCCCTATTTTTGGTGACTCAAGGTTTCATTCCGGAATTGACATAGCTTGTGACACAGGGACGCCGGTTATTGCTGCAGAAACCGGACAGGTCCTTGATACTTCCTATATGGGAGGCTATGGCAATTCGATAATCATTTACCACGGGGGAGGCATAGCTACATTGTATGCGCATCTTTCGGCTTTCGGTGTATCACCAGGACAACAAGTCCAAAAAGGCCAGATAATAGGCTATGTAGGCACCACAGGATGGACCACGGGACCCCACCTTCATTTTGAAGTCAGGATGAACGGGGTTCCCCAGAATCCTTTAAATTACTTATAATTTCTTTAATCCTTTTTATGTTATAAAATGTTTACATGAAAAAGCCCGTAGTAAGGTTCGTTTCAGCTGAATATGAAAAGCTTGATGCCCAATCTACCCTCCCCGCAAAGTTTAAAAGGCTTTTAGAATCCCTTGGGCTTGAAGGGATGACAAAAGACAGGACCGTAGCAATTAAAATGCACCTGGGGGAAAAGCTGGGCTATACGACCATCCATCCTCTGTTTGTAAAAATAATGGTCGAACATCTAAAAGGTATCTCTGGGCGCATTTTTATCACTGATCTTGACCGTTCAGTCACTTCAGCACAGGACCGGGGTTACCAATCCCAGGTACTCGGAGTGCCCATTGTATCTGCCTCGGGATTATTCGATAAATATTATTATTCACATAAAATTGATTTTAAAAAATTAAAGGAAGTGCAGGTGGCCGGCCATATACAGGATGCAGACGTATTAATGGACCTTTCGCATGTAAAAGGCCACGGAGTCTGCTCCTATGGGGGAGCATGTAAGAATATAGCCATGGGATGCGTGACCAAAAAGACAAGAAGGGACCTCCATTCCCTTGAAGGGGGGATAGAATGGGATAAAGACTTATGTGACCATTGCCTGGAATGCCTGGATTCCTGCCGTTACGGGGCCAATAAATTCGATGAAAATGGAAATCACAATATCGCTTACCATGATTGCACATATTGCCAGCATTGTATCAATGTCTGCCCGAATGGAGCTATTGCACTGGTTGACAGAAAATATGAAGATTTCCAGGAGGGCATGGCTATTGCCTCTAAAGAAATCCTGGGCACATTTGACAAAAACAGCATCATATTTATAAATTTTCTATTAAATATTACAATTATTTGCGATTGCTGGGGATTGTCCACCCCATCGCTTGTACCTGACATAGGGATTATGGCCTCAGAGGATATCGTAGCAATAGAAAAGGCTTCACTTGATATGATAGGGGACCTAAAGCCCCTTCCCAACTCTCTACCCCGGGGCAGAAAGCTTGCAGCTGGAAAACATCTATTTGAAAAGCTGCATGGAAAAGATCCTTATGTCCAGATAGAAAAATTGAAAAAAGCAGGGCTTGGAAACGATAGGTTCACGGTAGAAGAGATAGGGTAAT
>PWSB01000030.1 GCA_003563375.1 Actinomycetota bacterium
GCTGCTGCGCCCCTGGCAAGGCAAATATATGATTATTTATTTAATTTATATGATATAGATGATTGATTATACAGCAAAGACATTAAACGGTACGCAAAAGAGGACCATAAGGTTTGATTTTATATTGCTTTTTACAGTGCTTGCCCTGTCTGGTTTTGGCCTTCTGATAATTTATTCTGCGACAAGGTACAGCCTCCCGGGCGGGGTTGCCGATCCTGCTTATTTTCTAAAGAGGCAGGCTTATTCGTTTGGCGCAGGGATATTGATGTTTGCGGCGCTGCTTTTTGTAGATTACAAAAAGCTTAAAAGGTGGTGGCCACTCATATTTGTAGCCGGTGCGATACTAAACCTGTCTCCTTTGCTGGTAGGTTACGAGGTGCATTACACCAGAAGCTGGATAGACCTGGGTTTTACCTCAATACAGCCTTCCGAGATCGCAAAAATATTTATGGTAGTCAGTGTGGCAGCTGTCTTTTCGAAATGGAAAGGGGAAAAAGAGAACAGGGTCGGCATGAAAAAAGTAGCACTCTCCTTGTTGATCATATCGGTATGCACGGGCCTTGTGCTCCTGCAAAGCGACTTTGGCAGCTCGCTTGTATTTCTTATGACTTATATGGGGCTTCTCTTTATCTCCGGTGCCAACCTGCTATATACCCTGGGTTTTATGGGAGCGGGTGCGGGCATGGTATTTTATGGGATAAGGTCCGGGATCATAATGCAGTACCAGCTGGACCGTGTACTGGTCATGCTTAGGCCCGATCTGCAGATAGGGGATATAGGCTATAATCTCCATCAATCCAAACTGGCGATCGGCTCAGGGGGTATCTGGGGCCAGGGCCTTTTTCTGGGCAGGCAGACCAATCTAAACTATGTGCCTGAGCACCAGACCGATTTTATATTCTCGGTGGTAGGGGAAGAACTGGGTTTTGTGGGCAGTTTTATTGTCATACTGGTCATTGCAGCGGTTATCTGGAGGTGTTTTTCAATAGCTTATCAAGCTACGGACCGTTTTGGAAGCCTGATAGCCGCCGGCATGGGCTTTATAATACTATCCCAGATGATTATAAATATCGGGATGACCATAGGAATTATGCCTATCATAGGAATACCGCTTCCTTTCTTAAGTTACGGGGGAAGCAGCCTGGTGGGCCTCCTGATGGGGATGGCCCTTGTGGAAACCGTGTATATGCGCAGGGAAGTAAGGAAATTTCACCAAATCGCATATGAGGAATTTGATTGATATATGGATGTCATCAAGCTTGATGAACTTGAAAAACTTCTGAAAGGGATACAGAAGCCGGGCAGGTATATCGGAAATGAGATAGGCATAAAGAGCAAGCCTTTAAAACAGTTAAAAGAAGATATGATGCTTTGTGCACTCGCTTTTCCCGATACCTATGAGATGGGTATGGCCAACCTGGGCATCCAGGTCCTTTATCAGATAATAAACCAGCACCCCGGCTACAGCGCGGAAAGGGTCTTTGCTCCCTGGACGGATTTTGAAAAGGCGTTAAGGGACAGCAGCTGGAAGCTTTTCTCACTTGAAAACCGAATACTTTTAAATAATTTTGACCTGATCGGTTTTAACCTCGCACATGAGTTACTCTACACCAATATGCTTAACATGATAGACCTTGCAGGGCTGGACATAAGGGCTAAAGACAGAAAAGAGGCCTTCCCCCTTATATGTGCCGGAGGCACGGCGGTTTCAAACCCACAACCTGTTTCTGCTTTTCTTGATTTTATGATAATAGGGGAAGGGGAAGAGGTCATCCTTGAGATAATGGCCCGGCTGAAGTCATATAAAAAAAAAGATAAAAAAAAGAAAGAAATCCTTGAAGGGCTGTCAAATATTGAAGGCATATATGTGCCGGGTTTATACAGGTTTTACTATTTTCCCTCAGGTGAAATAAAAAGGATAGAACCAAGCCGAAAAGTAACCAAAAGGGTTTTTAAGGATTTTGGCAGGTCGAGGATTTTAGTGGACCCGGTTGTTCCGAATATAAGTGTAGTCCATGACCGTTTGCCGGTGGAGATTATGAGGGGCTGTCCCGGAGCCTGCAGGTTTTGCCAGGCTAGGAACTTTTATTACCCTTTAAGGATCAGAAAGGCTGCAAACATTGCCGAAGATACAATAGAGGGCCTAAGACGTACAGGATATGATGAGCTTAGCCTACTATCCCTTTCCACTTCTGATTATAGGGGCCTCCAAAGCCTTCTCGAGAATCTGAAAGACTATGTTTTAAAAAAAAGGGTCTCTATTTCCCTGCCTTCCATAAGGATGGAAAGTTTTGGCCTGGATATTGCAGAGATGATGGGAACCGGAAGAAAGACAGGGCTTACCTTTGCCCCTGAAGCCGGCAGCCAGAGGATGAGGAAAATCATAGGCAAAGATATTGACCAGGAAGCAATGCTCGATTGCGCAAGGCAAGCTTTCTCTGAAGGCTGGGAGAGAATAAAGCTTTATTTCATGATAGGATTTCCTTTTGAAACCCGCCAAGATATTGAAGCTATACCTGTACTTATAAAAAAATTCCTGCAGGCCGCAAAAGAAGAATCAAAAGGCAGGGGTTTTAGGAGGGTTAATATAGGAGTATCCGTAAATGCTATGGTACCCAAACCCCATACTCCATTCCAATGGTGCGGGCAGGACAATCCTGCCGACCTGGAGGAAAAATTTTCAATAATAACCAGGGGTGTCCCAAGAAAAGCAATAAAGTTAAATTGGACAGACCCTAAAAGAAGCAGGCTCGAGGCTGCTCTTTCCAGAGGGGATGCCAGGACCTGCGATATCATCGAGGAGGCCTGGAAAAGGGGGGCAAGGTTCGATAATTGGACTGACCTTTTTGACTATGGTGCGTGGGAGTCTGCATTTACTGAAA
>PWSB01000049.1 GCA_003563375.1 Actinomycetota bacterium
ATGTTTGATGCCAAAAAAAGTTTCGAGGTAGGGAAAATAGACATAACAGAAAATTCTGCATGTGAATGCGGTAACATATTAAAGGGCTTAAAAAAACCGCCTGAATGCAGGCTGTTTGGTAAAGGCTGCAAGCCCCAGCAGCCGCTGGGACCCTGCATGGTTTCCAGCGAGGGATCCTGCGCGGCTTATTACAGGTTTGAAAGAGATGTAGAAAGGATAAGCGATTAAAGATAAATATATTGGGCTCACTCATGGAAGCGGAGGCTTAAAGACCAACCAGCTGATAGGAGACCTGATATTAAGGTTTTTGGGAAACGATGTGCTAAACAGGCTGGAGGACAGCGCCGCGATAAAAGCCGGTGATGCAAGGATAGCTTTTACTACTGACAGTTTTGTGGTAGACCCTATCTTTTTTCCAGGGGGAGACATTGGAAAACTTAGCATCTGCGGCACTATTAACGACCTTGTGACTACAGGCTGCAGGCCTATAGGCTTAAGCTTTTCCCTCATAATAGAAGAAGGTTTTCCGGTCTCGGATCTTGAAAAGATCCTGGGATCCATAAAGTCTACATTGGATGAAGCAGGAGTAGAAGTTTTTACCGGGGATACAAAGGTTGTAGAAAAAGGCAGCGCGGACAGGCTGTTTATAAATACCTCGGGGATAGGTATAATCGGAAACGGCATAAATATTTCTCCCCGCAATATAGAAAAGGGGGACAAGATTATAATAAACGGCCCTATCGGTGACCACGGAACGGCTATTTTGAGCCGCAGAAAAGAGTTTGATTTTAGCTCTGATATAAAAAGTGATTGTGCTCCCTTAAACATCCTTGTCTCTGATATGCTAAAAGCTTCAGGTAAAATACACGCTCTAAGGGATGCTACCCGGGGCGGCCTTGCTACCGTGCTTTTGGAGATTTCAGAACAATCCGGGCACAGCATGGATATCTGGGCCCAAGACATCCCTGTAAATGACAATGTTTTAGGTATCTGTGAGTTTTTAGGCCTGGACCCATTGTATATTGCAAATGAAGGAAAGATGGTATCTTTTGTCCCCGAGCCTGATGCCCATAAAGTACTAAAGGCTTCAAAAGCAAATAAATACGGAAAACAGGCCAGCATCATAGGCGAGGTAGGGCCCAGGTCAAAGAAAGGGGTTATCCTCAATACTGACCTGGGGACTAGAAGGAAGCTTGACTACCAATATGGTGAACAGCTTCCAAGGATATGTTAAAGATATGAAAAAGATATTTTCACTTATAACTGTCTTTTTGCTCCTGTTCTCTTTTGCAGGCTGCGCAAGGCAAGAACCCGCGGCCATTGATATAGGTTCACTTAGGGGACCTACATCGATCGGGATGATAAGGCTGCACGACCAGCAGCCCGGTTTTGGGGATATGGAGGCCGAATACCATATAATCCAAAGCCCTGAGATCATGGTTTCCAATGTATTGTCCAAAGATATAGATATTGCCGCACTCCCCACCAATATTGCAGCCCAACTTTATAATAGGGGGATAGAATACAGCCTTATAGCAATAATAGGATATAATGTCCTCTACATCGTCAGCCTGGACGATAGCATCTCGTCCTGGGAGGACCTTAGGGGAAAACAAATAAATGTGCCGGCAAGGGGCTCAACTCCAGATGTAGTGCTAAGGTACCTTTTGGCTGAAAACGGCCTTGAAGCAGGGTCTGAGGTAACCCTTGACTATACAGCCAACCACATAGAGATATCCCAGCTGATGATATCCGGTGATACAGATATAGCTATCCTTCCCGAACCATTTGTAACTATGGTCTTAAATAATAACGAAGACACCCAAATAATAATGGATATCGGACAGGAATGGAGCAGGCTAGAGGATGGGCTGCCCCTTCCTATGTCCTGCCTTGTAGCAAGCCGGGACCTTTTGGATGAACATCCTGAAATTATAGACGAGTTTCTTAAAGAATATGAAGACTCGGTAGACTGGGTAAATGAAAATCCCCACCAGGCCTCTTTGCTGGTAGAGAATTTTGAAATAGGAATGCAGGCAGAGACTGCCCTGCAGGCTATACCAAGGTGTAATATAAGGTTCACGCCTTCCGCACAGGCAAAAGAAATGGTGGATAATTTCATTCAAGTATTATTAGATTTTTCTCCTGAAGATGTGGGAGGCAAAGTACCTGATGAAGGCTTCTACTATTAAATCTGAAAAATATTTTATATTTATTTCTTTCGTCATATTGGCAGCTTTATGGAAACTTATCTCTTTTGTAATCGATTCAGAGATCATATTCCCCTCCCCTGAATCTACGATTATAAGGCTTTACGATCTTGTCATTACCAGGGATTTTTCATTGATATTGCTGTCATCCTTAACCAGGGGGCTGATAGGTTTTATTATTTCACTCCTCCTGGGTATCTCCTTCGGTTTCTTTTCAGGCTTTAACCGGTATTTTAACAGGATGTTCGAGCCGTTTTTGATAATCATAAGGTCCACGCCGGTGATGTCCATCATACTAATAGCCCTCATCTGGTTCAGGTCC
Source organism: Actinomycetota bacterium (assembly GCA_003563375.1). Taxonomy (GTDB): domain Bacteria; phylum Actinomycetota; class Humimicrobiia; order Humimicrobiales; family Humimicrobiaceae; genus Halolacustris; species Halolacustris secundus. The sequence continues at coordinate 2,533 of PWSB01000049.1, forward strand.
ACCAATGTACCTATATTTGCAAGTTTTCTGGTATCCTTTCCCATAATATGCCTGAATGTGACCGAAGGCATAAAAAACATTGACATAAAGCTTATACAGATGTCCAAAGTCTATAATATCAGGCGGTGGAGGGTAGCAAAAGAGATCTATTTTCCATCCATACTACCTTTTTTGCTTGCTGGGCTTTCCACCGCTGCAGGAATAGGGTGGAAAGCGGTAATAGCAGCAGAAGTGTTGAGCCAGCCTGACTTTGCCCTGGGGACAAGCATGCAGGTCTCAAGGATATATCTTGAAACTGAAAGTGTGTTTGCCTGGACTATAGTGGCCATAATCATAAGCTTTTTCTCTGAACGGATAATAAGGAGATTTGAAAAACTCATAGTAAGATGGAAGTAATATGGCATTAAGGATCCAAAATCTTAAAAAAACATACCCTGGATTGCCTGTTTTTGATGATTTTAACATGGAAATAAAAGATAGGGAGATAAATTGTATTCTGGGTCCTTCAGGAGTTGGAAAAACTACCCTTCTAAATATCATAAGCGGGATAACCCATCCGGACAGCGGACAGCTTTCTGATCTTAAAGACAAAACATTTTCATATATATTCCAAGAGCCAAGGCTCCTGGAATGGAAGACGGTCTACGGCAATATAAGTTTTGTTCTAAAAAATAAATACAGCAAAAAAGAGGTACAGGACATAGCTAACAGATACATAGAAATGGTGGGGCTCAAAGGCTTTATAGACTACTATCCTGAAAAATTAAGCGGGGGAATGAAGCAGAGGGTTTCAATTGCAAGAGCATTCGCTTTCCCTTCAGACATACTGATAATGGACGAACCTTTTAAAAGCCTGGATTTTAAACTTAAAAGATCTATGATCGATGCGTTTTTACGATTGTGGGAAATAGATAAACGTACAATTATTTTTGTGACCCATGATGTAGAGGAAGCAGCTCTGATGGGTAACATAATCTACATCCTCAAAGACAGCCAGCCCACTAAGATTAAGGAAAAAATCGAGGTTGGGTTAAATCCAAAGGAAAGGCTAAAGAATCCGCAAGAGTTAACCAAAATTAAAGATATTTTAAAAAAATACCTGAATTAATGAGAAAAAATCTCTTTTTTTACCTCAGCCAATAAATCAGGCATTCTTTTTTCTATCTCCGGGGACAGGGCTGTGCCAAAATCTATTTTTTTAGGTTTAATCCCTATTATGGTCAACCTTGAGAGCAAGCCCAGGGATTTAGCCATTCCCAGTACCTGGGACAGGTCAAAATCATGCAATGAATAACTGGATAACTTCCTGGTTACAAACTTTTCGATATTACCAGCTGAAAGAACCTTTATTTCCCCTGTCTTTTGGCCGGCATCCACTGCATCTATTAAAATTATTTTATCACTGGTTTGAAGATAGAATATAAGGTCCAGCCCCGAAGTCCCGCCATCTATTAGTTCAGCCCCCTTCAGGTCCTTCTCTTTTTCAAGTTCCTCTATTGTCCTGATACCTATCCCGTCATCAGACATATATTTATTACCGAAACCGATGATTTTTATTCCGGGAGCTTTTTTGCCCATATAGAGATAAGTCCAGGGTTTTATTTATTTATCAGCTTAACATTAAGAAAATGAGTCGAACAGGATATACATGGGTCATATGCCCTTATCATCATCTCGCAAGCAAGCCTGATCTCGTCCTCTGGCTTATCTATGATGTCCGGGACAAGTGCCTGCATGTCCCTTTCAACGTTTCCATAATTCATGTTAGTGGGGATGATAAGATTAGCCTTGTCAACCTTTCCTTCACTGTTATACGTATAATCATGGATAAGAAGACCTCTTGGCGCTTCGACAGCACCCACTCCCCTTCCGGGCTGTATTTTAAAGTCTACCATCCTCTTGTTTTCATCCATGCCATCTTCAAGCAATTCATCTATAAGCCTTATACTGTCATCCACGCTGTGCACTATCTCAACGAATTGGGCTATATTGTTCATGAATGTATTATAGCAGGGAGCTTGCAGTCCCAGCTCTTTGGCATATGACTTTGCATTGTCGCTAAGCTTTTCGTAGTTGTTGTTAAACCTTGAAAGGGCACCTACCATATATGCATCCCTGTTTGCCCAGCAATGTTTCCCCGTCGAATGCTTTACAACTTTTTCTTTGATCTTGTCAAGATAATCCTGTGAGTCGATCTCCCAACCATCTGTAGATTTAATAGTACCATCGTATAAGGCATATTCATCAGGCTGGGCCAATGATATGTATTCGGTTTCCCTTTCAAAATCAGGTATATCCAATGTCTTTAACACAGCCAGCGATGTCTCCAGGTCCTTATATGCAGCTTTAAGCATGTCTTTCATCTTGTACATCTCTTCTTCTGTGGGTAATTTGGTAAAGCCTCCCACTACGGTCCTAATAGGATGTACGGCCCTTCCACCGATGATCCTGACCATGTCATTGGCCATTTTCTTGAGCCGTAAAGCTATGTTTACCACTTCAGGATGTGTCTTGACCAGAGGTATTACGCTTCCTACTCCAAGAAAATCTGGAGCTGCCAGGAAATAGACATGCAATACGTTGCTCTGGACCATCTCATGATGGAATATAAGTCTCCTGAGTTTCAATATAAAATCACTTGGCTGGATACCCATAGCCGCTTCTGTAGCCTTGACTGAAGCATAGGTATGGGCCACAGAACATATGCCGCATATCCTTGATGTTATATGTGAAGGTTCATCCCAGTTCCTTCCCACAAGCATAGCTTCAAAAAACCTGGGGGATTCGGGTATCCTGAATATGAGTTTTTCAATTTTTTTATCTTTTATATTAAGAACTAGGTCGCCATGACCCTCTACTCTGGAAACCGGTGCGACTTCTATATTTATGCTATCCGGCATTACAGATACCTCTTTTGAATTATCAGTCATAAAATACCTCCATAATATTTTTTATTCAATATTTTTGCCTTTACAGGCATTATAAAGATTAAATTGGCTCATTATATCTTTTACGGTAAGACCATGTTCTGCCAGCAGATCTTTTTGGGCATTAACATTTGGATTTTCAATAACTCCCCGGCATGCTTCACAACCGCTCGCACTATTGGGGCACCTGGAATCACAGCCTGCCCTGGATATAGGGCCAAGGCATGTCATACCCAACTCATAGACACAGGTATTGCCATTTCTTTTGCATTCTACACATACAGGATAATTAGGGATCTCAGGCTGCCTCCCTAAAAGCAGCGACCTTACTATATCAACTATTTCAAATCTGTTTGGAGGGCATCCTCTTGAATAATGATCGACTTTCAAATAAGCATCCACAGGTTTTACCTCAATGGTATCTATCCAGTCCTTTTTGTCCCCGTAGACCAGCTCAGCTGCCTTCTGGGTTCCATACAGGTTTTTAAGGCAGTTTAAGCCGCCGCTTACAGCACAAGCCCCAACAGCCACGATGACATTTGCGATACTCCCTATTTTTTCAATTCTTTCCACATCATGTTCCGTGGTTATCGAACCCTCGATAAGAGCGATCTCGTAATCATCAGAATGTTCTGTGATGGCTTCAGTAAAATGAACGATATCGACAGCACTGACCAGGTCCAATAATTGATCCTCGAGATTCAGTATCTCTAACTGGCATCCTCCGCAACCAGTAAAACCAAATATTCCTACTTTTGGTTTACCCATTTATATAGCCTCCTTTAAATTTCTAATTTCCCATAAGCTAAACACAGGACCGTCGACACAGACCAGCTTATTTCCTATATGGCAATGATTGCATTTTCCTACCCCGCATTCCATCCTTCTCTCCAATGAAAGGAAGATGTTTTCTGGTTTATAGGACCTGTCATCCAATTCCAGGATAACAAACTTATACATTATAGGGGGGCCGCATACGACTATGAATGTATCCTCGGGAGAATATTTTAAGTCCCCTATAAGGTTTGTACATACACCGACTGCCTCTTTCCAGTCAGCATCAGGATTATCAACAGTCATCTTGATTTCTATATCGTCCCTCTGTTTTAACTGCTGCATCTCATCTTTATATAATATATTCGCAGGATCGACACAGCCGTATATCAAAGAAAAATCCTTATAGCTTTGCCTGTCTTCCAGTATGTATTTTAAAAGAGAACGGACTGGGGCCATCCCTATCCCCCCGGCGATGATTACTACGTTGTTGCCTTTCATCTTTTCATGAGGGAAATAACCGTTTCCATACGGCCCTCTTATGCCCACCTTGGACCCTGGCGCCATCTTGTGCAAAGCGTTTGAGACGTTTCCTATATCCCTCACACACAGCTCAAAGCTCTCTCTATTATTGGGAGAAGATGGTATAGAAAAAGGAGCCTCTCCCAGGCCAAAGACGGTCAATTCGACAAATTGCCCCGGCTGGAACCGAAATGCTTCCCGGGTCTCTTGGTCATCTATTTGGATGGTAAATTGTTTCTCGGTTGGGGTAAGATCACTGATTTCTGTAATGGTAGCCATATCCGGGGTATAAATTGTTTTCTTTTTCCCTTTTTTTTCTGCTTCTAAAACCATTTATATGCTCACCTCTTTCATGATTGTGTTTATGTCTTCGGCAATATTTATCTTGGCAAGACAGGCTTCGATGCACCGGCCGCAGCCTACGCAAGAGTTCTTGCCGTATTTTTGTTTAAAAGTTATCAATTTGCACTTATATCTTTGTTTTAGCCTGTTTTCTTTATCCGGCCTGAAATTATGGTCCCCTGCCACTAATCCGTACTCTGGGATCATGCATGAGTCCCATTCCCTTAATTTCTGTCCTGTTTTTAGGTCTAGATTTATATCATCTTTTACATTAAAGCAAAAACAGGTAGGGCAGGTCAGATTGCAGGAACCACAGCTATAGCATTTTTCAGCAAGCTTTTGCCATAATTGTTCTTTGTCATAGATGCTTTCAAAGTTATCAATAAAATTTTTCATATTTATGTTTAGCTTAAACTTTGCCCTGTAATCTTCCATATACCTGTTAAACTCTTTAAAATCATCTTCAGAGGTGTCTAAAAACCTCGGGAAATCTTCTATTAGCCTATTGCCTTTTTCAGTGGCGGCCCTTACAAAGAACCTGTCCCCAAGATCACTAAAATACAGGTCAAAACCTTCGATAGCATATTCAGAATTCATGTGATGTGCAAAATTGTTCTCAGTGGGTACACTATCGGTCCCTATTACGGTAAGGGCTTTTCTTTTTGCAAGGTAGTTTTCATCAATAAAATCTGTAGTAAAGAACCGGTCAAGGAAGTTCATCCCGTTTATATCCCATGCATTTATCCCCAACAGGACCTTTTGCTCATATTCAACTATTCCCTCTGCCTCTATGGTGTCCGATATCTTGAAGGCGACAAGGTCTTCGGTAGAAGGGAAGAGAATTTTTTTTGCAGGCGATAATGTTGTTTTTTGATAATCGGTATCAATCTCTTTTGGGTCCTTTATGGCAACAAAATCACTGTAAGCTCCATCTTTTTTCTTTGGGCCTATGACTTCATTCTTTGAGATCAAATCACTCAAGAAATCCTCATATTCATTTTTGCCCAAAATCTTATACAACATCTAGGCTCCTTTCCAAAATATATTTTTATATGTTAATCATGTTATAAGGCAACAGCACTTTATAAGAAAAAAGCAAAAAAAACCCTCTAAGGTGCTTTTTGGGGGTACTAAATTTTTAATGCTTTATTCGTCAGATAAATCAATTTATGTGTAAAAAAATCCCTTAAATATATTTTTCTATCTCTGATAAAAGCTGATCAGGCTTAACCGTTTTCTCAAGTATGGCTTTCACGGGAAGCCAGGATTTATCAGGCTCAAAACCGAAGGGAAGGTTCAATTTTTCCCTTATTCCTGTAACCAGGATAACCGGGATAGATTTTAATTCTTCGTCTTTTGGGATCTTCCTGCTGACGTCAAAACCTTCAGTTTTTTTGGTCATCATCACATCAAGAAGGATAAGGTCGGGTTTAAATTCCTTTGCTTTTTTTAGCCCTTCTTCACCGTTTAGGGCGGAATCAGTCTGGTAGCCTCTTGCATCCAGCACTCCCTTTATGGATTGTATGAAATCAGGTTCATCGTCTATTATTAGAATCTTCTTTTTCTCCATGGTGTTCCTCCTATTATGTTGATTCAATCATGATATATTCTAAAACTAATCTAGTCAAATAAAAAGATAAACTTTGGGATGCTGCAGCAAATCAGCCCACACTTACGGAGGCGGCCTCTTTTTTCCTGAGCCCCGAGATTATTTCGGTTACCTTTTTAGTGGTAAGCTTTTCATAGACCTCTCCATTTATCATCATCACCGGAGCAAGCCCGCAGCAGCCCAGGCAATACTTTGCTTCAAGCGTAAAAAGCATATCCTCTGTCGTCTCGTCTAAGCCTATCTTTAGCTCATCCTTTAATTTGTTTAAAATCCTTTTGCCCCCTTTTACATAGCACGCGGTGCCAAGGCATACGGATATCACATACTTTCCCCTAGGGGTAAGTGTAAAGTAATGATAAAAGGTTACTACTCCCCAGATATGGGCCGTGGGTATTCCTAGATGTTTGCTTGTCTCTTCCATGGCCTCGGTACTGATGTATCCGAATATCTCCTGAGCCTTGTGGAGGATGGACATAAGGGCAGCATTATGGTAACCCTCATCATATCTATTTTCCAAGTATTCGATGAATTCTTCCTTTTTTCTTTTTTCAGCCGCTGTATTGATCATGTTTTTCACCTCTTTTTATTAAATGGTTTATTTACGATAGATGCCATGCGGCAGCTTTTTCTTATATTTGGTATGCAGGATCTCATGGGATTTCTGGCTTAATGGAGTGCCCAGAAATTCTTTATATATCCTTTGAATCTCAGGATTCTCATGGCTCCTCCTTATGGTCTTTCCCCTGTCAAGGCCATAAAGGACACTAGCCCGTTTCTTTAAAAGATCCTCATCCATTGAATAATGCCCCGCTCCGGGATACGGTTGGCCCCCGCCGCCGATGCAGCCTCCAGGACAGGTCATTATCTCTATGAACTGAAATCTCTGGGGATCATTTTTTACAATCTCAAGGAGGGCCTTAGCGTTTCCAAGGCCATGGGCTACAGCCACCTTCAAGTCGATATCCCCCATTTTTACAGTGGCTTCCTTTATGCCTTTAAACCCCCGTATCTCTGAAAATTCTATATTTACCAGTGTCTCACCCAAATACAGCTCGTAAGCTGTCCTAAGAGCAGCTTCCATCACCCCGCCGGTTACTCCAAATATGGTGGCAGCCCCGCTTGATGACCCAAAGAGATTATCAAATTCCTCTTCTTTTATAGTCAACAGGTCAATCCCTGCAGACTGTATCATCCAGGCCAGCTCTCTTGTAGTTATCACTATGTCTGTCATATTATTGCCGTCTATGCCAAGCTCTTCTCTTTCTGCCTCATACTTCTTGGCGGTGCAGGGCATTACAGCTGCATTTAAGATATCCTCGGGTTTTTTGCCGATCTTCTTTGCATAATATGTCTTTATCAGCGAGCTCATCATGCTCATCGGGGATTTGCAGGAAGAAAGATTCGGTAAAAGCTCAGGAAAAAATTGCTCGCAGTATTTTATCCATCCAGGGGAGCATGAAGTTATCATGGGCAGCACCCCGTTGCTGGTGACCCTTTCTAAAAACTCAGAGCCTTCTTCCATTATGGTAAGGTCAGCTGCAAACTGGGTATCAAATACAAGGTCAAAGCCCAGTTTCCTCAATGCGGCAACTGTCTGCTTCTCCATCCTTGTCCCAGGCTTAAGCCCGAATGATTCTCCTATGGCAGCCCTGACCGCTGGAGCTATCTGCACGACCTTCAATTTCTTTTCATTGGAAAGTTCACTGAAAAGCTCATGGGTGTGATATTTTTCAGATAAAGCTGCCGTTGGGCAGACGGTTATGCATTGACCGCAATTGGAACAGACCGATTCATCCAATGGTTTGTTGTAGGCTGTCAATACCGTGGTGTTAAAGCCTCTGCCTGCAAAATCTATAGCATTTACTCCCTGTATCTCCCTGCAGGCCCTTACACAACGGCCGCACAGGATACATTTATTAGGGTCCCTTACAATCGATGGAGATGACAGGTCAAGGTCAAATTTCTTTTTTTCTCCCTCAAAATGCCTTACTTTTACCCCGACTGTCTTGCTGATCCTCTGGAGCTCACAGTTTCCGTCATTTTCGCATGTATGGCAGTCAAACGGATGGCTGTCCAGTATCAATTCAAGTATATCCCTCCTTGCCTTACGGAGTTCCGCAGAATTTGTTTTAATCTCCATCCCGTCTGCAACCATGTGGGTGCAGCTGGTAACATAATTCTGAGAACCTTCTACTTCCACAATGCAGATCCTGCATGATCCTTCATTGGTGAGTTTGGGGTGATAGCAAAGCCTTGGTATCTGAAAACCTATACTATCCAAAGCCTCCATTATTGTATTGCCTTCTTCTACCTGGTATTCCCTATTGTTTAC
>PWSB01000001.1 GCA_003563375.1 Actinomycetota bacterium
ATGTGCCCCCCTTCTATCATAATGCCGGCAACGAAGTCCTTGCCGTCGGAGGGGTCCATTATTCTTGCACCCTTTATAAATATGTCTTTTATGCCCAATTGCGGCATCATGGCTCCTCCTGCTGGCTTAAGATCAGATACAGTAGGGACATCCTTACAGCCACTCCATGGGTCACCTGGTTTGAAATAAGGATCCTATCTTTTGAGTCCCTGCTGTCCATGACCTCTTCACTTATCTCTATTCCCCTGTTAACAGGCCCGGGGTGCATGACCACGGAATCCTTCTTCATATTGTTTAGCCTTTTTCTATCCAGTCCCAAAAAACGGTTATACTCCCTTATAGAGGGGTAGAATCTCCTATTTTGCCTCTCAAACTGCATCCTTAACATATAAAGGACATCCACCTGGTCTATTACCTGGTCTATATCGGACAGGATATCTGTTCCCAGAACAGAATAGTCTTCAGGAAGGAGCATGGAAGGGGCTACTACTATAACCTCCATCCCCATCCTGGAAAACATCTCAACATTAGACCTTGCTACCCGGCTGTTTAAAAAATCACCCACCAGGGCAACCTTTAAACCTTGTAGGCTTCCAAATTTTTGTTTTATGGTATATGTATCCAGCAGTGCTTGTGTAGGATGCTGGTTTTTACCGTCCCCTGCATTTATAAGGGGTATGCCCACTTTGCCGGATATAAAATCCATAACCCCGCTATGGCCGTGCCGGACCACCAGGAGGTTAAGCTTAAGCGATATTATTGTCTCTATGGTATCCATTATCGATTCACCTTTTTTCAAAGCACTGCTGGAAGCAGAAAAGTTTACCAGGTCTGCACTGAGCCTTTTTGCGGCCAGCTCGAATGAGTTACGGGTCCGTGTGCTTGGTTCAAAGAAAATATTTGCAATAGTCTTGCCTCTTAAGGTAGGGACTTTCTTTACTTTTCTCTTAAGCACCTCCATAAAGGAATCTGCATTTTTTAACACAAGACCCACCTCTTGCTCATTGAGATCGCTTGCCCTTATTAAGTTTCTTCCGGTCAGCAAAATAAAAGCATCCTTTCTATTGGTTGCTGCATATGGTCACCTTGTCTGTGCCGTCTGTCTCCTCGACCTTGACATCGATGAACTCATTAAGGGAGGTGGGTATGTTTTTGCCCACATAATCAGCCCTTATAGGGAGCTCCCTGTGCCCCCTGTCTATCAAAACTACCAGCTGTATGGTCCTCGGCCTGCCCATATCTATTATAGCGTCCAGGGCAGCACGTATGGTCCTGCCCGTAAACAGGACATCGTCTACAAGTATTATATCCTTATCCTTTATGTCAAAAGGGATATCGGTGATCTGTATATCTGATTTGATGTTTTTTCCGATATCATCCCTGTAGAAAGTGATGTCAAGCTTTCCCACCGGGACCTCCCGGTCCTCTAAAGACCTTATATTATCAGCAATCCTCCTGGCCAGGGGGATACCCCTTTTCTGTATACCCACAAAAACAAGGTTCTGGCAGCCCCTGTTTCTTTCAAGTATCTCGTGTGCTATTCTTTTTAAGACCCTGACTATATCTTCGGGTCCCATCACTAAAGCTTTTTCTCTCATAGGCATAAAAAAACCTTCCTGCCAATTAAAGCAAGAAGGTCAGCTTCCTTACTGTATTTAATTATAATATATTTCACTTTTTACCCTTTTAGTCTCTCTGGACTATTTTAAAGGTTAACAATACTTATATTTTTTCCATTGTTTAATATATGGGATTTTGGATTAAAAAACAAGGGAAATTTTTCTAAATCTATTTTTTTTGCCAAATGTCATGCACTCAAATGATTTTTCAGAGAGTATGGCTTCACTCTTCGTAAAATGTGATCCCTATTCCGGTACCCACATGGGTTCCCACCACTATGCCAATTTTTAGTTTAATGATATTTTTTGGATTGTAGTTCTTCTTTATCTCTGCTTCCGCTTCATCTACATCTTTTTTTGCATTGGCATCAGATAAAACTACTACAAGATCACCTTTTCCACTAATGAAGTCCCCTATTGATTTTAAGGCCAGTTTTTTTGCATTGCCCCATTTTCTGGTAGTTTTAAAAATGCCTATGTGTCCATCATCGGTTAAGGTGAGTATGGGTTTTATATCCAGTATAGAGGCAAGAAGGCCTTTTGCCTTTCCGATCCTACCCCCTCTTTTGAGGTTTTCAAGGGTCTTTGGGAGAATAAAAGCCTTGACCTTTTTTATCATTTTATGAACTTCCCCTATAATGTCTTCCTTGGTCTTGCCTTCAGCGTTTAACCGGGCAGCCTTAAGGACTATAAGCCCCAGCGGGGCATGAGCGGCGAGGGAATCTATAATTGTAATATCTTCCTGGCGCAGGTCCTTTTTAGCCAATAGGGCCGAGTTCATCGTAGCAGAGAGCTTATTGCTTATATGGATAGAAATTATACTGTCGTAGTTTACCAAAAGTTTTTTATAAAGCCTTATAAAATCCCCTGGAGAAGGTTGGGAAGTGGTGGGAAATACATCAGATTCTCTCATTTTGGAATAAAATTCTTCCAGGGACAGGCTCTTTTTATCGTCAATGTATTCCTCCTGGCCGAAATGGACAGTAAGAGGAATTATATTTATGTTATATTTTTCAACAAGTTCTTCAGGAAGATCCGAGGTGCTGTCAGTTACTATTGCAATTTTGGGCATTTGTCCTTTCCTTTCTGAAATAAAGGTATTATTCAAAGGCTGAATTTTCTAAAAAATAAAATTGTCCAGACGGTAGCATCAAGGACTGCGGTATGGAGAAAGAAAAAGCCGCTTCCCACCAAGGCAAGCCAATAAGTCCAGTCCAATACTTTTGGCCTTACGGTTATAAGGCTGAAAAGCAACG
>PWSB01000075.1 GCA_003563375.1 Actinomycetota bacterium
ATGGTAGGAGGAAGTAAGATGATAATAAAAAGAAATGGAGGTGAAATGTAATGAGTAAGTTAGTAAAAATATTGATGGTCCTCGGTTCGCTTATCGGTATAGCCTCAACGGTTAGATGGTAAAAAAATTATATTAAATCGCCTTGTTTTGGTATAATTTTTTATATTTATTAAAAAAGGAAACCTTTGAGTAATACTACGGTAAGCAGTATCAGGAAATTTCCGTTATATGTTTATGTGTATGCTGTTTTTCTGGTAGGTGTAGCTTTTTTAGTATATATCATAAGCAACTACGGAAATATTTCCTTATTGGGAGTGGCCTTGTTTGGATTATTGGTCTTTGCTTCAGATAATCTGTCATCGCCGCTCCCAAAGACTGGAAGCGTCTCAGTAAATTTTGGGATAACATTAGCCAGTTTGATAATATACGGTCCAGCCACAGCTGCTGTAGTCACCATAATCTCTATTTTCAATATAAAAGCCTTTATAAAAAAAGTCCCCTACTACAAACATCTTTTTAATTCAGGGCAATACCTGATTTCAATAGGACTCTGCAGCATAGTCTTTGAAAGATTATTTGTAAGAGGAAATGTCAATTTTCTTAATGCTGCCAATATTGGAACCATTTTACTATGCTCCTTTATATTCTTTTTCTTAAACACGACATTGACCACAGGGGCTATATCCTTAAGCGAGTCTATTGGTTTTTTGAATATCTGGGTTTTTAATTTTGCCTGGCTTATCCCTTTCCATGTATTTTTGACCCTTATGGCTATAGCCATTTCCTTCCTTTTTGGGGCTTATGGATATTTTACCCTTGTATTTACATCCCTTCCTTTGATAATAGCCCAGTATACCTACAAGCTCAGGATCAAGGAAAGAAAGGCTTTGCTTAACAGTATTTTGCAGATCGTTAAGATAATGGAGGCAAAGGACGTATATACTGCAGGCCATTCTATAAGGGTAGCAGAATACAGTGAAGAAATAGCAAGAGAGTTAAAGCTTAATGAATATGATATAGAGATCATTAAAAACCTTGCCAATCTGCATGATATCGGTAAGATACAAGTTGACCTTTCAGTGCTGAACAAACCGGGATATTTAAATGAAGATGACTGGATAGAGGTCAAAAAACATCCTGAAGTAGGGTACGAGATCGTAAGGGAGATAACTTTTTTACAGGATGATGCGACGGCCATACTCCATCACCATGAAAAAATCGATGGAAGCGGATATCCTAGCGGTATCAAAGGTGACAAGATACCCCTATTTGCTAAAATATTATGTATTGCCGATTCATACGATGCTATGACTACTGACAGACCCTACACCAGGGCACTTACTGAAGAGGAAGCCATTCTCGAGTTGAAGGAAAATGCAGGGACTCATTTTGATCCAGAGGTTGCCGGTGCAATGATAAAAATACTGACAGGCAAACAAAAATGAACAAAGAATATCATAAGATCTTGAGCCTGGTCTTCGGGCTGACCATCCTGGGAGGAATTTTAGGTTTTATTTTTTTTCACTTTTTTAAAGAAGAATCTGTTTTTTTTATAGAAAGGTTTAAACTGCTTCAAGGTTTTTTTGGTATCCGTGAATATGAAGAAGGGATGAGCGTAGCCTATGTACTGGCTATGATCTTTTTCGGGAACCTGCTCTCAACTTTTGGGTATTTTGGTTTAGGCTGGCTTAAGGCCTCCTTGCCCATGGGATTTATAACCGGCTTTTTTTTGTCAGTATTTTTATTCTCCGGGACCATAAGGCATTCCATGGCGATACCCTTTAGCGTGTATGTCCTGGTGTTTGTTGAGGCTCTCTACAGGGTGATGGCCCTCAGTCTGGGAGAGTATTATGCAAAAAACAAGCTACGGCTAAGATTGCTTGTGATAGGTGTAATCACAGCCATAGGACTGCTTTTTTTATTTGGGGTAGTTTATGAACTATTTCAGATTTTCAGCTAATGCCTAAGGGAAGACTATGATCTTTTAAGGGCACAGGTTCTTCTTTTTTGTCTTAAACACTTAAAGATTAGTTTAAAAAACTTTATTGTATCTGTTACCGGGTTTACATGGCTTTTAAAGTGTTTGTGATAGATGGTACTTATAGAGATATCGCTTATCTTATAATCCAGCCAAGCGGCCTTCAGTAATATTTCAGGCTCAGTATCAAAGTTTCCTGTTTCTATTACGATGTTTTCTAACACTTTCGTGTTTATGTAACGGTATCCAGACTGTACGTCCTTAATTTTCTTGCCGGCTATAATTGAGATGAGCCAGGAAGTAAACACATTGGTCGCCAGTCTTATAAAAGGCATTCCCTTGGTATTACCCAGCCGGTTACCTACTATTATGTCTGGATTTTCCTTTTCTACCTTTTCCAAAAAAACAGGTATCTCATCTATGTCATGCTGCCCGTCAGCATCAATGGTGATTATGCCTCCATATTTTTTTTCAACTGCATAATTAAATCCAGTTACAAGGGACCTGCCCTTACCATAGTTTTCGGGGTGCTGGATCAATATCACATCACATTGTTTTGGTTTTGGTATGGATTTAATTATGCTGACCGTGTTATCGGTTGAGCCATCATCTACCACTATTATATCCATGCTGAACTTAGTACAGTTATTTATTACCTTGCCGATGAATAGTTCTTCATCATATGCAGGTATGAGCAGGGCTATTTTATTTTTTTGCCGGGCCAATGATCTCCTCCGATTCAGTTATTATTATATCGACTTCGATATCATGTTCCAGGGTAGGAAGTTTATCCACGACCTGTACTTCAAAACATAAAACCACTTTTTTGACCTCAGGGGACAGGTTGCAGAGCAGCCTGTCATAGAACCCTCCGCCATAGCCCAGGCGGTTGAGG
>PWSB01000192.1 GCA_003563375.1 Actinomycetota bacterium
GGAGTGATTACCAGCCCTCAACAAATAGAAGCTATGGGCTTTAAGACTATCCTGGGGGTAAAAAATGGAGCAAATATGCTGACCGCAGAGACCCTTTCAGAGATGCAGAAGTATGTTTTTGTAGCACCGGTACACAATATACCCTACATAGAGACCATAGGCATTTTTGATAAAATCCTTGATGTCCCCATGGTGGGAGTTTTTGAACCTTCTTTCCATTATTCAATACCCAAGTTTAGAAGACTTTCGGGGCTGCCCTGGAAATGGCATCAGGATCTGGGTATAAAGAAAAATGGTTTCCATGGTTCTTCCCACAGGTATCTTTCCGCAAAGGCATATCAGATGGAAGGCACAGAGGATATCAGGCTCCTTACCATACATCTTGGAGGGAGCAGTTCCATAACTGCCTTAAAAGATGGCAAATCAGTGGATACCAGCATGAATTTTTCGCCTAATTCAGGGCTTTTGCAGGGAACAAGGGTAGGGGATGCAGATGCAACAGCCATTCTTTATGCAATGAAGGAACTCGGCTTGTCCATTGAAGAGGCACAGGATGAGATATCAAATAATGCAGGCCTTAAGGGGATTGCCGGCATAGGCACGGATGATTTAAGGGAAATAATGTCTGCAGCCGGCAGCGGCAATGAAAGGGCAAGTCTGACCATAGATCTTTTTGTTGACGGAATAAGGAAATATATTGGTTCATTTTCTACCGTGCTCGGGGGGCTGGATTGCATGGTATTCAGTGGCGGGATAGGAGAGAAAAGCATGGTTATGAGGGAAAAGATATTAGATGGTTTGGATTATATGGGCATAAAGCTCGATCTTTCAAAAAACAAGGAAGTAAACGGCCAGCTTGGACTGATATCTGCAGACTATTCCATAGATTCCAGGGTAAAGATCTATATAATCCCTACAGATGAAGAGGTAGTGGTAGCAAGTTTTACTAAAAAAGTAGTCGAGCTGGGCAGGGACCTTAAACCTGAGGAGATGATATTCAGGCTTTAGAGCCTATCCTTTTAAGATAATCCTTGAGCCTGGAGAGAGTAAGATCTTTTCCCAGTATGGATATTGTGTCGAAAAGAGGTGGGCTTACCTTGCTCCCCCATAATGCCATCCTTAAAACCAGGGTATAATTCCTTAAGCTGAGCCCCATATCCTCAGCAGTCTTCCTCAAGGTGTTTTCAATGTTTTGGGATTGGAAATCTTCTTTTTCTTCCAGTATTTCAATGGTTTTTTTAAGTACCTTGGGGGCGTCTATCTTTTTTTTATCAAAAAAAGTTATTGCCTGGCTGCTGTAATCTAGTTTGGAAAAAAATGGTGCTACCCAGTTGATGACTTCGGAGACGGTCTTTATCCTTTCCCTTACAAGGGGGACGATTCTTATAATCTTTTGGTCAAAATCTCTATCCCAATCTTTAAGCAGGTTTTCTTTATCCAAGGTTTCCCTGACTTGGGTTGAGACCATTTCTGCCAGCCGTTTCTGGTCCATTTTTCGTATATAAGCTCCATTTAACCAAAGAAGCTTTTGGTAATCAAATCTTGCCGGCTTCTTATTTATGTCACTTAAGCAAAACCTGTCAACCGCTTCCCTTATGCTGAAAACATCTTGGTCCTCGCTGTAGGCCCATCCCAAAAGGGCAAGGTAGTTTAATATTGCCTCAGGAAGGATCCCCTGCTTCCTGTATTCTTCTATAGAGACTGACCCGTGCCTTTTGCTGAGCTTTTGCCCGTCTTGGCCAAGTATCATAGGAAGGTGGGTAAAAGCGGGGATGGGAAAATCTAAAAGCTCTAATATGATGATCTGTTTGGGTGTGTTGGAAAGGTGGTCTTCGCCCCTTATGACATCGGTTATCTCCATGAGGGCATCGTCTAATGCCGCGCTGAAATTATAGGTCGGCAGCCCATTGGAGCGCAGTATTATAAAGTCATCAAGCTGTTTTGTATTTACCGATATTTTCCCGTAGACCCCATCGAAAAACCTTATATCATAGTCATCGGGAAGCCTGATCCTTATTGCGTAGGGTACCTCTTTGGATAGCCTTCTTTTTTCTTGGTCTTCAAGTTTTAGGCAATGGCGGTCATACTTATAGGTCTTTTCACCTTTTTCTGATTTCTGCCTTTCCTGGGCAAGCTTCTGTGGGGTGCAAAAACACCGGTAAGCTTTTTTATCTGCTAAAAGCCTATGGGCGTAATGGGTATATATATCCCTTCTTTGTGACTGGCGGTAAGGGCCAAGGCCTCCTCCAGCTCCATAACCTTCATCGGGGTCAAGGCCCAGCCATTTAAGGGAATCTGTGAGGCTGTTTATAGATTCCTCGATATGCCTGGCTATATCAGTATCCTCTATCCTCAATATGAAACTGCCGGATGCCTTTTTTGCAAACAGCCAGTTAAAATAGGCTGTCCTGGCGCTCCCTATATGCAAATATCCGGTGGGGCTGGGAGCAAACCTTACTCTTTTTACAGGCCTTTTTTCTTCCAAGGGATAACCTTTCAAAACATATTTTTAAGTTCAGGGTTTTAATATACAATAATTGAAGAAATATTAAAAATGCTGGAAAGGAAAATATTATGCTCAAACTAGGATTTGTCCCTTCACACAGGGTGCCTTTTGACATGGACTGGGCAAAAGACATGCGGGATAGGACCATAAGATCCATCCGGGAGAACTGCGGCGCAGAGCTTATATGCCCGGATGAGGCCCTTACCAAAAAAGGGCTGGTCTCAGACGAACAGGATGCGAAAAAGACCATTGCTCTTTTTAAAAAAAATGATATCGATGCCCTCATAATAGGTACGATGACCTTTGGGGAAGAGCTCCCCAACCTGATCATAGCAGAAGCTTTCAGCAATATCCCTATACA
>PWSB01000194.1 GCA_003563375.1 Actinomycetota bacterium
AAGGGGCTGGAATGGATAATCCCAGATATGCTTTTTTTGAGGGTAAAATAGTACCTATCGGTCAGGCCAAGGTAGACATTAGGACTAATTCTTTGCAATACGGGACAGCTGTGTTTGAAGGTTTGAGGAGTTACTGGAACCCACAGGCAGGTAAAAGCTATATATTCAGGATGGCCGAGCATTATAAGAGATTTGCAGAAAGCGCAAAGATCCTGATGATCGACTTAAAATATGATATCGATGAACTTTCTGACATAACCATTGAGCTTCTAAGAAAAGAAGAATATAGGGAAGATTCCTATATAAGGCCTTTTGCTTATAACAGCGGCCTGCACATCGGACCCAAGCTTGTAGGAAATCCGCAAGATATCTTTATTTACAGCATACCCCTGGGTGATTATCTTGATATCAGCAAACCAATAAATGTGTGCACCTCTTCATGGACAAGGATAAACGACAACAGCATCCCTCCCAGAGCCAAAATATCAGGCTCTTATGTGAATGCAGCTCTCCAGAAGACCGAAGCCCTTTTAAACGGTTATGACGAAGCCATCGTCCTTACTTCTGACGGGCAGCATGTGAGCGAAGGCAGTGCGATGAACATCTTCATGGTAAAAGGCGGTACCATTGTCACCCCTCCTATAGCAGATGACATACTTGAAGGTATTACGAGGAATTCAATCATAGAGATAGCTTCCAATGAGATGGATATCGAAGTGATTGAAAGATCAATGGACAGGACAGAATTATATACAGCCCATGAACTGTTTTTTTGCGGCACGGGAGCCCAGATATCCCCTATAGGCACCGTAGACAAAAGGACAGTAGGGGAAGGCAAGCTGGGCATGATCACTAAAAGGCTCCAGGAAATATATTTTAAGATAGTAAAAAATAATGTAGAAAAATATTCATCCTGGTGCACCGAAGTCTAGGGCCTGCATAAATCCTTGTAACTGCAGTACAGGCAAGCATGATCCTCTTTGGGCAGAAATTGAGAAGAATTTATTTTATCTATTGCAAGAAGCAGCCGGTTTCCAAAGTCTTTTATGGCTTTTGCTGAAAACTTGAATTTTAGTACAGAAGGATCCTTTAGATAAAAAAGAATTGCTTCTATCTGGCCAGTTTTGCATCCAAAGGCATCCATGCAAGCCATGGTATAACCCTTTAGCTGGTCTATATGGTTTTTATTTTCCTCTTTGGGTTTTTTTGATACCTTATAATCAGCAATAATATATTTATTTTCCACTATGTCCAGCCTGTCTATCTTTGAAGTCACTATAAAACCATCCAGCTTATGGTAGATCAGTTGCTCAGTATGGATATCATGGTTTTTAGGCACCTTGAAAAACGTGCTTTCAATGTAATTTTTAATGATGGGTTTAAGTTTATCGTCTTTGATGGATTTGAGTATATCTTCACAGTCAAGGTTTTGGCGGAAAATGCTTAGTTTGGTTATTTTTTCTATCAGGCTATGGATACGGTTACCTGTATTCAATGATTCACTGTACTTTTGGGGTATGGAATGTATGTATGTCCACTTATATAGTGAAGGGCATTGCAGATACGTCAAAAGAGAAGTAAGAGAAAAAACATTTTGGTGCCATTGATTTTGTTTTAAAATGCCGGGAGCAGGTTTTTCTTTTAAATGGCTTATTTTTGAGGCCTCAGCTAATAATCTTTTATTAGCCTTGTCCCAGTCTATGTCCGGAATGGCCTTTATTTTCCTCTCTTTTAAGAATCCATAGAAATCTTTGGATGAGGCTTCTTTGCTGCAAACGTCCAGATCAATGGATTTAAGATATTCCAGGCTTCCTTTATCCTCTATTTTTAAATTTGACGCTAAAGCATCCTTGAAAAAAGGTACCAGTTTTTTTTTGGGGTCTTCATCGCTGTCATAGCTGTTTTTGCACTGGCTATGTGAAAGTACCAGTAATTTTTTTGCTCTGCTGCAGGCTACATAGAATATCCTTCTTTCTTCCTCCATCTTTAAACTCTTTAGACCATCTTTAAAATTCTTGTTACTGGTAAAATCTTTCTTTGCCCTCCATATTTTATTATCCTTTCTGAGCGGAGCAGGTATTCTGTATTTCCGGCTGTCTCCCCTGCCCAGATAATCATTTTCCCATAGCAAAGGGATAAAGACTACGTCAAATTCTAAGCCTTTGGATGCATGGATGCTCATTATCTTCACAGAATTCTCGCCTGAGAGTTCGGGGTTGTCCCCACCTTCATAATCGGTTTTTGCTACTTCCCGAAGGTAAGTATTGAAACTTTCAAGATTGCTTTCACTTGCATTTTCTTCAAAATCATTGGTTAATTTTATAAGCATTTCTATATTCTTGATCCTCTTCTTACTTGAAGCCTTAAAGCTTGACTTTAATTCATCCCTTAGGCCGCTATGTTCATATATGAGGCTTACCAGCTCTTTTAACCTGAGGTTATAGGATTTTTTTATGTAAAAACTTAGTTCATTAATAAATTCAGATATTCTGAACCTGGCCTCCTGGCTCAAATAAGGGTTTTTGGCGCTGCCTTTAAGGCCATCCATCAGCCTTACAGGACCGCCACTCTCAAAATCCCTGCTTATGAAAAAAAGGTCCCGGTCACAAATCTTGTATTTTTCTGACCTTAAAAGATAGAGAAGGCTTATTTCATCATATAGGTCATGCGTGATGTTCAGCCAGGAGATGATAAAAAGGATCTCCTTTTCGAAATAAAAACTTTTGCTGCCAACGATCTCGTACTTGATGCTATCTCTCTCTAGACTCCTGGCTAATATGTCAAACCTTTTCCGCCTGTACAGAACGGCAATATTTTTAAGCCTGACTCCCTGATTCATAAGT
>PWSB01000170.1 GCA_003563375.1 Actinomycetota bacterium
AGCCTGGTAAAAGCTGCTGATGACCTCTCTGCTTTTATAGAAGCCTACCTTTCTATAAGGAACGGAATACAGAACCAGGACTTAATGGATGCAATAACCCATATAATAGGAAAATACAGGGCAAAGAAGGTATGTGGGATAGATTTGGATAAGATCTATAGCCAGTTTGAGGTTTCCTGATTTAAAAGGATTTGTAAAATATTCTTTTTTGTTTTATTATACAAATCGATTTCTAAAAATCGTTTCCCGGAAAACGTTTCATAAAGATGAACCGTTCAAAAAGATACAATATAAAAGATGTTGCGAAAAAAGCAGATGTATCCATTTCTACTGTCTCCCATGCCTTAAATGACACCAGATATGTAAAAGCCGAGACAAAGAGCAAAATCAAGAAGGTAGCCGAGCAGTTGAATTACCGGCCTAGCACCATAGCCACTGGCCTTCGCAGAAAGACCCTTAAGACCATTGCTGTTTTTGTTGCAAATATCGAGAGCCAGTTCTTTGCGAAAGTGCTGAAAGGCATAAACAGGGTCGCTTTGACAAATGACTACCATACCATCATGGTCAACACATTTTATGATCAGATTGAAGAAGAAAAGGTAGTAGAAAAGTTAAAAAATCAGTTCATAGACGGGGCGGTCTTCGTCAGCGGTTTTGATAATAAGGGGTGTATCCAGAAATTGTCCCAGGACAGATTCCCCTTTGTGCTGGTGGCAAGGAAGATCAGCAGGGGATTTCCTTCAATACTTGTTGATAACTTCAAAGCCTTGAGGGAGGCGGTATGCTATCTTTACGGCCTCGGCCACAGGGACATAGGTTATCTGACTATGGATTACAGGGGTAGAAAAACGGTATCTGAAAGATTTGAGGGTTACATGCAGGGATTGAAAGATATTGGCATATCTTATAATCCTGAAAAAGTACTCATCGGAGGATCCAGGATGATAGACGAGATGGAAGAAGGGTATCTTGTGTGCATGAAGCAGTTTGGGGGGAAGAAAGTCCCTAAAGCGCTTATAGCTGCTACCGACAACCTGGCTGCGGGAGCGTATACTGCTTTAAAGGAAATCGGTTTAAGGATACCCGGGGATGTGTCGGTCATCGGTTTCGATAACCTTCCACTGAGTAAATTTTTAGACCCTCCCCTCTCTACCGTAAAACAGCCGAAAGAGGAGATGGGGGCATGTGCAATGAATATGCTTCTGGATCTAATGGAAGGAAATGAAATCAAAAACAAATGGGTATTATTGGATACAAAGATAATCGAGAGAGGTTCAGTCTCAGAGGTTAAAAACAGGGGGTAACAAATGAAGATCAAAAAATCATATCAATTATTTGGTTTTCCGCTGGATTTTGGGGTGAAAAAAAGTTTGGATGTTGCAAAGGATGCCGGGTTCGATGCGGTGGAGATAAACCTAAGGGGGGAGGGAGACCTGACCCTTGGTACCACAAAAAAAGAATTGAAAAACATGTATGATTACGCTGATTCTATAGGAATGAAAATAAGCAGCATAGCCACAGAACTTGTTTGGGCTTATCCCATCACCAGCGGGGATAAAACGAAGGTCAGGCAGGCGGATATCATAGTTGAAAAAATGATCGAGGCAGCCGGATACCTCAAGGCCGAGACCATCTTGCTGATACCGGGCTTGGTTCATACAGACCTAAAAGGTGTAGTATCACCGGAAGTTTCCATCTCGCCAGAAAAAATACCTTATGATATCGTCTATGGACGATCAATTGAAAAACTTAAAGAATATGGGAAGATGGCCGAAGGCTCAGGATTAGTAATAGGGGTTGAGAATGTATTCTGGACCAAGTTTTTGTTGAGTCCTTTAGAGTTGGTAAAATATATTGACGAGATAGGTTTGGGTACGGTTAAAGCATATTTAGACGTCGGCAACTGTTTGATGTGCGGCGTCCCTGAACACTGGATAAAGATGCTGGGTAGAAACAGGCTGCAGGCGCTGCACCTAAAAGACCTGGACACCTCGATTGCTAATTTTAATGGATTTAAATCTCTTCTTGCTGGGGATGTAGATTGGGAAGCTGTATATAAGGAGCTGGATGATATTGATTACCAGGGTTATGTCACCTATGAAGGCTTTAAGATTTATAGGTATTATCCGGAAGAGCAGGCTTATTCTGCTTCAAGGGCAATAGACAGGATATTCAGGTTGAGAAAATAAATTTTTTAAAAATATATAGGAAGGAAAAAATGCAAGTGAAATGGGCTTTGGTGACTGGTGGAAGCAGAGGTATTGGAAAAGGGATATGTATTGAGCTTGCAAAAAAAGGATGCAATGTTATCGTCAATTATTTATCCGATGAGAAACAGGCTGCGGATACGGTAAGCCGGGTAAAGGCCCTGGGTGCAGAAGCATATAAGTTACAGGCAGATGTGTCCAAAAGGAAAGAAGTGGATGAAATGGTTGAGGATATCAGCAGCCGCGATGGGTTGGATATCCTTGTAAACAATGC
Organism: Actinomycetota bacterium; assembly: GCA_003563375.1. Taxonomy (GTDB): domain Bacteria; phylum Actinomycetota; class Humimicrobiia; order Humimicrobiales; family Humimicrobiaceae; genus Halolacustris; species Halolacustris secundus. The sequence continues at coordinate 2,482 of PWSB01000170.1, forward strand.
CGCTGTAGTAAAATTTGAACCTTTTTTAGAGATAACCAGAGACTCTTGGGAATTCCAGATGGAGACAAATCTAGCTGGGGCATTTAATGTGGGGCAGGAAGTGGCAAGGCATATGGTCGAAAAAAAAATTAAAGGCAAGATCGTGTTTATCTCCTCATTTAACCAGGAAGTCCCTAACCATAGCATGGCCGCTTACTGTATAACAAAAAGCGGCATAAGGATGCTGGCAAAATCAATGGCCCTGGAGTTGTCGGAGCATAATATCAATGTTAATCTGGTCGCCTCAGGCCCGGTACTGACAGATATTAACAAACCCCAGGTAAAACAATTCCCCGGTCTAAAAGAAAGGATTGAGAAAATCGCGCCTCTTCAAAGGTGGGGTACCGTTGAGGATATAGCAAAGGCTGCAGTATTTCTGGCATCACCTGATTCCGATTATGTCACAGGCTCAACCATTTTTGTCGAGGGCGGCATAATGATCAATAACGGCATGTTTGTAAATAAATCCATCTAGGATAAAAAAGGGAGGAATCGATGCAATACCAGGTCGAGATCTACAGAAACGGTTTTACTACGGCACCAGGGCCGGAGATGTATTTTTTAAATGAATGGGATACTGATTTTAAGCTCTACACCTATGTTTTCCTTTTGAAAGGAAATGGCAAGAATATCCTGATCGATACAGGCTGTGGTGATATAAAGTGCATAAATGAGATGCTTCTGCAAGAATTTGGAGGGAAGATAACTTTTGAGCTTCCTGAAAATGAAAATATAGATAATATATTAAAAAAGGCCCAGCTGGAGCCTGGGGACATTGATTATGTCTTTGTATCCCACCTTCACCATGACCATGTCTCAAATGTAGATCTTTTTCCCAATGCAAGGGTGGTGCTCTCAAGGAAGGGCTGGATGGAATACATGAAAAAAGAAAGACCGTATTTTTACAATGATGCGCTTTTTCCGCCAAGGGCCATAAAATACCTTGCAGCCCTTCCGGCAGAAAGATTGATTTTTGTGGACCAGCCGGAAGAGGTCCTTGCGGGAATAAGCGCTTTCTGGGTGGGGGGCCATACACCGGGATGCATGGCTGTGGAGGTAAATACGAAAAAAGGGAAAGCAGTATTTACTTCAGACGTGGCCTTTTTTGAGGGCAATGTCAGAAAAAACCATCCCATAGGGCTCTTCTATAATCTCTGGGAGGTCTTTGAAGCATACAAAAAGATAAGCCAGAGGGCAGATATTATTATAACCAGCCATGACCCTGATATCCTGGATAAGCATTTTAAGACTGGAAAATTTTAACGGTTACGGAGAAAAACATGAAAATAACTGAAGTAGAAGTCATTGAGATCGCCGCCACTAAATCCGAAGGCATTGCCAGGTTTATAAGGGAGTCGCCGCTTGTGGGGCCCATGGAGCCTTATAAGGAATATGCAGATGATAGGGCGATGTGGACAGGAGGATGCCACTGGGTAGTACCTGTTGTAATAGTCAGGACAGACGAGGGCATAGAGGGATATGGGTTCAGCTGCGGGGGTTCTCCTGCTGCAGGGAAAGTAATAGTGGAGAATCATTTCAAAAAATATTTGATAGGCGCAGACCCTTTTGATACCGAGGTGCTCTGGGATAAGATGTTTAAAGCTTCCATTGTCTTTGGGAGAAAAGGGGCAGCCATAGAGGCTTTGAGCGGTGTGGATATTGCATTGTGGGATATAAAGGGAAAAGCTCTGGGCCTTCCGGTTTACAAGCTTCTTGGAGGCAAGGTCCGGGACAGGGTAGCGCTTTATGCTTCAAACCTCCATCCCAGTGACATATACAGGCCTGATTACGGGTTGTTGGCCAAGGAAGCCCTGGATTACAAAAACCAGGGCTACAAAGGAATGAAGCAGAGGATGTGTGCAGGCCCCAGGGAAGGCAGGAAGGGGATGCAAAGAAACGAGTTGCTGGTAAAGACAGTAAGGGAAGCCGTAGGTGACGAGGTCGATATCATGGTCGATGCTTATATGGGATGGGCTGACACAGAATATGCATTGCAGATGATAAAAAGATTGGAAAAATATGATCTTACCTGGATTGAAGAGCCCCTGATGCCCGACGATTTTGAGGGGTATAAGTACCTTAGGTCTAAGGCAGGCATACCTATTGCTGCAGGGGAACATGAATATACCAGGTTTGGGTACAGGGACCTGATCAACCAGAAAATAGTGGATATAGTGCAACCGGATATAAGGAGGATGGGCGGGCTTACCGAGGCAAAAAAGGTTGCTGCGATGTGTGAAGCCTTTAATATGCCCTGTGCTCCCCACATAGCATATGCGGAGACCCTCCATCTTACTGTCTCTTGCCCTATGATAAAATGGGCTGAACATACATGTATTCCAAGCTGGGAAAAGAAAGAGGGGGGTTTCTCTGATGCCTATATCACAGGTGCCCCTGAGGCTGTTGACGGCCATATGCATATAGACCAAAAGCCTGGATTGGGAATAAATCTTAAACCGGAGGTTATAGAAAAATTAAGATTATAGAAAATCCAGAAAAAAAACATAAACCGGGGACAAAGCCCCGGGTGGGTGTAGTGGCTCTTGCTTTTCCAGGTTTTAACCTTAAGGAAGAATTGTGCCCTGCCAAACTGAAGGAGATGACAGCATTACTTAAAAAGGAGCCCCTGGATGCCTATACCGTTTCCGGCCCGGTTTACAGCAGGACCGATGCCAGGAGGGCGGGTGACGAATTAAGAAGAAGGGATGTGGATTGCATACTTGCCCTTATAACTACTTTTGTCCCTGACTATTTTATTATTGAATTATTATCCGGCTGTGACAAGCCTGTCTTTCTGTGGGCTGTTGAAAGGGAGATGGATTGCATATCCCTGGTATGCGGACCTCTTATAACAGCTACCCTCTACAATCTTGGTAAACACTACAGCTTGTCTGGGGCAGATATCGCAGACAAGGATACCCTGCTGAAACTGGGTTTTTTTGCCAGGGCGTCTATGGCATGCAGCTTGCTGTCCCGCGCCCGTATCGGATACATGGGAGGGAGACCGGATATCATGTTCAGCATGGAAGTTGATGAGTACCGGTTAAAGAGGTCCCTAGGTGTCTCGATAGTGACTATACCCATTGAAAAACTATACGGAACAGCAGAAAACATCAGTGACACAGACGCAGAAAAAAGCTGGGAGGAGACCAGATCCCGGGCAGGCAAGATAGATGTTTTGCCAAAAGACGGCATAGACTCATCTAAATTCCTGCTGGCGGCCCGGAGGATAGTAACCAGGTACGGGCTTGATGCTATATCCATAAATTGTTTTCCACACTTAAAATCAAAGATATGCCTTGCTGTAGCCAGGTTAAATGATAGCCTTATTGCTTCTGGATGCGAGGGAGACCTTCATTCTACAATACTTATGTACTTGCTTACTAAAATCACAGGCAGGCCGGCCTTCAATGGAGATTTTTTGAGGCTGGATAAAAATAAGAGCAGCATCCTCTTCTCCCACTGCGGTGCAGGCGCCTTTGGGCTTGCACCTTCTCCAGCTGAAGTAGGGTTGCGAAGTTCCATTGAGACCTGTGACGGGTTAGCAGTATGCTATCCCACCAAAATGGAAGGGAAAGTTACCCTGTTAAATATGATGGCCGGCCCAGGAGGGCTTAGGATTTCCTCAATGCTGGGAAATGCACAGAAGACAGACCTCAGTTATGAGGGGACCCCTCTTATGGTGGGTTTTGGCCATGACGTGCAGAAATTGCTCCAAAGGGTAAGTGAATGCGGTGCAGGGCATCATTGGAATGGAACAGAAGGGGATCTTGTTGAAGTATTTTCTTTAATATGCAAATTTTTAAAAATAAAATTCAATGATCTGACTATTTAGAAGGGAATCAAGGATGGAAGCAATAAGGCCAGGCTTAAAGGTAAAGCCCAGGATAGGGCTGCTCCCTACCGGACACAAGATATATTGGAGCCAGTTCCCAGACCTGAAGCGGATGGGCACGAAGATGTATAAAAAACTTGCTGAAAGGCTTGGTGCCCTCGGTGAGGTGGCAGCTCCGGAGCTTGTGGACACAAAGGAAAAGGCTATAGCTGCAGCATCTTTTTTTAAGAAAAAAGATATCGATATACTCCTCATTTTCCCTTTCGGCTATACAACCGGTATGTGTATAGTCCCTGTAGTAAAAGATATAGATGTGCCCATCCGGCTGTTAAATGCCCATGAAGACAGGTCCTATGACCTTTCCGGAGCAGATACCACAAGGTTTCTCCATCACGAAGGGGTCTGCTGCATACCGGAATATTCAGGTACCCTGGTCAGCCTGGGCAAGGGTTTTAAGGTGAGGACCGGGCATTTTCAGGATAGCCGCCTTTGGGATGAGTTAGCTGCAGATTGCAACGGGGCAGCAGCAGCAAAGGTATTTAAAAGGCTTAATTTCGGAGTAATCGGTGAGACCTATACCAATATGACTGATATGCCTGTGGATGAGCACAGGCTGCTCCGGGCCACAGGAAAACTTTTGCTAAGGCCTGAAGTGGAAGAGATACAAGAGGCTTTCAAAAGGGTAGGCGAGGACCAGCTGGAGGATATGTATGCCCAGTTCCGAGATTTTTATGCTGTGGATGAAACGGTCACAAACCAGCATATGAGGCTTTCTGCACAGATAGCCGTAGCATATGATGAGATCATTGCTAAAAAATATGATATAAGCGGTTTCGGTTATTACTGGTGGGGGGAGAAAGACTGGGTGACCAGGCTAAGGTCCCAGTCTGCCCTGGCAGTGTCAAGATTGGCTGCCCTGGGCAGGCCAGGTGTGACCGAGGGAGATGTAAAGACCGCAATGGCTATGAAGGTAATGGATATTTTGGGCGGCGGAGGCATGTTTGTAGAGTTTTTTTCCATGGATTTTGAAGAAGATTTCATCCTTGTGGGCCATGACGGGCCAAGCAATATAAATGTAGCAGAGGGAAAACCAAGACTTCAGCAATTAGAGGTGCACCACGGCAAGACAGGCCATGGCCTAGGGATTGATTTCAGGATGAAAAAAGGCCCTATCACCCTGCTGAACCTTACCCAGTTCGATGCAGGGGATACCTTTAAACTTATATATACCATAGGGGAGGCCATAGAAGGGGATATATTAAATATAGGAAATCCCAATTGCAGGGTCAGGGTCAAAAAACCTATACACCGTTTTATGGATGACTGGTGCCAGCAGGGGCCTTCACACCATATTGCTCTGGGCATAGGGGACCACTCACTCGACCTGGAAGCATTTGCTGAAGGGATGGGATTTAAATGTGCAGCCGTATAGGATGGAATTTAAATAAAAGGATACTTTAAAAAAAACCATTTTAATTACATAATTTAAAAAAACTTTGGAAATGGAGCAGAAAATGGAAAAAAATAATTCATACCTTCGGGCAAAGGAAAGATACGCAAGCCTTGGAATAGATACAGATGTTGCTATTGAAAAAATAAAGGGGACCCCCGTCTCGATCCATTGCTGGCAAGGGGACGATGTGGCCGGTTTTGAAGCCAAAGGCCCCTCTCTCTCAGGCGGGGGAATACTTTCCACGGGCGCATATCCCGGGAAAGCCAAAAACATAAGCCAGCTCACCGATGATATAGACAAAGCCTTCTCCCTCATACCGGGGCATAAAAAACTTGCCCTGCATGCGATGTATGGGGATTTTAAAGGGAAGAGGATAGACAGGGACCAGATAGAGCCCGAACACTTTGACTGGTGGCTTTCCTGGGCCAGGGAAAGAGGCCACGGGCTTGATTTTAATCCTACCCTCTTTGCACACCCTAAACAGGATGAAGGATATAGCCTGGCAAGCGAGGATAAGGGGATAAGGGACTTCTGGGTAGAACATGTCGCCAGGTCAAGGAAGGTAGGGGCTTACCTGGGCTCAAAATTAGGGTCATTGTGCACCAATAATATATGGATACCGGATGGGGAAAAAGATATCACCCCTTCAAGGGCGGTACATAGAAAATATCTTATAGACAGCCTGGACAGGGCCCTTGAGCAAAGCTACCCCGGATCGGATCTTTTAGATTCGGTGGAATCAAAGCTTTTTGGGATCGGTTATGAATACTACACCCCAGGTTCAAATGATTTTTACCTGCTGTATGCTGCCAGAAAAAATATAGCAATAACCCTGGATACAGGACATTTCCATCCAACAGAGCTGGTGTCTGATAAGATCAGTGCAATCCTTCCCTTCCTTCCTGCTGTCCTGCTTCATTTGAGCAGGGGGATAAGGTGGGACAGCGACCACGTCACCGTCCTAAACCAGGAAATAATAGATATAATGGCTGAGATCAAAAGGTCTGATGCCTTTGGCAAGGTCCATGTGGGCACTGACTTCTTCGATGGTTCCATAAACAGGATAGGGGCCTGGGCACTGGGGGCCAGGGCGGTAGCCAAGGCCATGCTGCATGCCCATCTTGAACCCACCGATAAGCTTCGGGCCTATGAAAAGGAGAGAAACTTTTTTGCCCGGCTTGCTTTGTTTGAAGAACTGAAGGCCATGCCTTTTGGCGATGTATGGGACCACTACCTGGATGGTGAAGGTATTGTCACTGACAGGGACTTGACAGGAGAGGTCATGTCTTACGAAAAGGACGTATTATCCAAAAGAGATTGAGCTGGTATCTTGATCACCTCACCGAGAAATCTACCTCTTCAACTAATTCCTGGTTCAGGTAAACATCTGCCCTGTAATCGCCAGAAGGGAAACCCTCAGCTATATGAATATTAAAATTAATATAGCCGGAGCCGGCTTGCTCCACAGATGAGACCTGTTCATCTATGATATTTTCAGTCTCAAGGAAGGTCCATTCCACTTTAAGCTCGTCCTCTGGGGTTATATTCTCTACCTTTACAGTCAAATAGACATTATTTATTTCCCCCTCAAAAACCCCGGTCCCGCCCTCGGCAGCAATGTCTTCCTCAAGGGTTTCACTCAGGATTATGCTTTCTATGGAGACCGGCTGCTGGGAGCATCCCAGAAGAAAAAAGGCCAGTAACCCGGCCAGGATTACCATTTTAATTTTCATATTTTATCCTTTATAATGCATAATATGTTCGAGCTTAACTTATAATAGAAAAATTTATTAATAATGTAAACATTTAATAGAATCATTATATAAAGGGGTTTATTTGGATGGCAGAAGGGAAAGGCTAAAGGAATTATTTCTTGATATAAAGGACTGCAATGACTGCGGGCTCTGCAATACCAAGACCAGGTTTGTGTTCGGCAGCGGCAATGCTTCCGCAGAGCTCTTATTCATAGGTGAAGCCCCTGGCAAAAATGAAGATCTCCAGGGCCTGCCTTTCGTGGGGAGGGCGGGCCAGATCCTAGACGATCTCTTAGCTTCAATAGGGCTTCACAGGGGCCAGGTATTTATAACCAATGTCTTGAAATGCCGCCCGCCTAAAAACAGGGATCCCCGCCCCGAAGAAGTAGAGGCGTGCAAGGGCCATCTTTTTGAACAGATAAGCATAATAGGACCCAAGGTGATATGTACCCTTGGCAAACACTCTACACAACTGATATTGAACACTAAAAAAGGGATAAGCGGTCTCAGGGGAAGGGTGTACAGGACAGAAGAGAGGGTAGTTCTGCCTATAAACCACCCTGCTGCTGCCTTATATAACCCTCATAAGCTCGATGTCCTTAAAAAAGATTTTGAGAGGATAAAAACATTTTTGGACAAGGAAGAAACTGAAAAAGAGAGACCCGTAAAAGACATGGGGCAGGGTCCAAGGCAGCTGGGATTGTTCTAGATGAGAATAGAGATAAGTTCGGGATCTGCAGAATTTACCAGGCGCCTGGGAAAGGATTTTTCATCTGTCCTTCTCCCCGGCGATCTCATCATGCTCTCAGGAGACCTTGGGGGCGGCAAGACCACGTTCATATCCGGGCTTGCCAAGGGACTGGGGATAAAAGAGGACATCACAAGCCCCAGTTTCACCCTTATAAATGAATACAGATACAGGCAGGGAAGATTTGTGCATGCCGACCTTTACAGGCTTGAAGGGCTGCAGGATATCTCGGATATAGGGATGGATGACTACCTTTATGATGAAAACAGCATAGTATGCATCGAATGGGGGAATAAACTGGGGGGGACATTGGCCAAGGACCATCTGAATATCGATTTTGCTTATGAATGGGATGTTGAAAACAAGAGGAAAATAGTATTTAACTCTAAAAATAAATACTGGGACCTTAAATTAGAAAGGTTTGAGGAAATAATCTGATGTATATACTGGGCATAGACACTACCGCCGAGAAGATGAATATAGCGCTCAGCCAGGATGAGGATATCATCTCCTGCAAATCGGGGCAATTTAGAGAAAGACATATGGTAAATATAATGGGGTGCATAGATTCTGCGGTC
>PWSB01000014.1 GCA_003563375.1 Actinomycetota bacterium
ACTTCCAGCCCCACCCTGCTAGGTTCCGGGCTTGAGGTCTCAATCCTTGCTCATCTGCCAGGGTTGGTGATGAGCCTAAATATAAATGACCTTATTAAAACATTGAACAGGCTTAACTGCACCGTTCAAGGCTACCATATACATGATTCTGAGATATTGGGCAATATGTTCCTGATCTCCAAGGAGAGTTCACTTGAAAGGAATGATTCTGATACGGTTGAAGAAATGGAAGCTATTTGCTTAAATATCATTGAGCAGGAAAAGAAGCAGACGGAAAAGCTGAAAAAGGAAAAACCTATAAATGTAGTGGATAATGTTTTCCGTTCCTACGGTGTGGTCAAGCACGCAAGGCTGCTGTCTTTTGAAGAAGGTATAGAGCTGTTGTCTATGCTGAAACTTGGTCTGGGGATGGGAATCCTGGATAACTTGAGGGTATTTGATTTTTATCGATTAATCAATATAATAGTTACTTCGTACCTGAGAAGTTATTTGATTGACAAAAATGCTACTATTGATGAAGTAGATCAAATTCGGGCCGATATAATAAGAAAAGAAATTTTTATGAGGGAATGATAAAAATGTTTGAAAGATTTACAGAAAGGGCAAGGAAAGTCGTTGTCAGAGCCCAGGATGAAGCTAGATTCTTAAAACAAAACTATATAGGGACAGAACACCTTTTGTTAGGGCTGATAGATGAAAAAGAAGGAATAGCCTGCAAGGTTTTGGAAAGCTTGAATGCTAGCCCTTCTGGAATACGTGATGCGGTCAACCAGTCAGTAAAGGAAGGTACTTCCGATTCATACGAGCATATACCTTTTACTCCCAGGGCTAAAAAAGTCCTGGAGCTTTCCTTAAGGGAGGCCTTGCAGATGGGCCATAACTATATAGGCACAGAGCATATACTTCTGGGGCTCTTAAGAGAAGGAGAAGGTGTAGCCGCCAAGGTACTGAACAGTATGGGAGTAAACATGGAGACGGTAAAGGTAAAGGTCAAGGAGATACTTAACAAATATCCGTTCTATTCCCAGTCAGACAGCAAATCGTCCAGCAAGACCAATAAGAAGGTATTAAAAATATTGAACCAGTATGGAAAAGATCTTACCATGCAGGCCCAGGAAGGCAAGCTGGACCCAGTGATAGGCAGGCAGAAGGAAATAGAGAGACTTATGCAGATCCTTTCCAGAAGAACAAAAAACAATCCCATCCTTATCGGGGAATCCGGAGTTGGGAAGACTGCTATAGTAGAAGGGCTTGCCCAGCAGATAGTATCCCAATCAGTCCCTTCCAACCTTCAGAATAAGAAAATATTCACCCTGGACCTTGGCTCTCTGGTGGCGGGCTCAAGATACCGTGGGGATTTTGAAGAAAGGCTTAAAAAAGTTCTGGCTGAGATCAGGGAAGACGGGGATGTTATCCTGTTCATAGACGAGGTACACACCCTTGTCGGTGCCGGTGCAGCTGAAGGTGCCATAGATGCTGCAAGCATATTAAAGCCAATGCTTGCCCGTGGCGAAATACAGACCATAGGGGCCACCACAAGCAACGAGTACAGGAAATACGTTGAAAAGGACAAAGCGCTGGAAAGAAGATTTCAGCCGATATATGTCGATGAGCCTTCAGTCTTTGAGAGCATAGAAATACTTAAAGGCTTAAAGAAGAGGTATGAATCTTTCCACAATATCACCATAACCGATGATGCCATTTCTTCTGCTGCCAAACTGTCACACAGGTATATATCAGACCGTTACCTTCCGGATAAAGCCATTGACCTGATAGACGAGGCAGCTTCAAGGGTAAGGATCAGGTCACTTGTAACCCCTCCTGATGTCAAAGAGCTTAGCGGCAATATTAGAAAGATAGTGACCGAAAAAGAGGATGCCATAAACTCCCAGGATTTTGAGAGGGCTGCACAGTTGAGGGATAAAGAGAAACAATTGACAAAAGACAAGCGTGATGTAGAGGAAAGGAACAAGAGGCTTAGCGGTACAGAAAAAGAATCAGTCGATGAGAACGAGATAGCAGAGGTATTGTCAAGCTGGACAGGAGTTCCCGTCTATAAGCTTACCGCGTCTGAATCTGCCAAGCTAATGAATATGGAAAAAGAGCTCCATAGAAGGGTAGTTGGCCAGGATGAGGCAATAAATACAGTTTCAAAGGCTATACGAAGGACAAGGTCAGGGCTCAAAGACCCAAAAAGGCCTATCGGTTCTTTCATGTTCCTGGGCCCCTCCGGCGTAGGTAAGACCGAGCTGGCCAAAACAATAGCGGAATTCTTATTTGACAAGGAGGAAGCCCTCATACAGATAGACATGTCAGAATACATGGAAAAACATTCTGTTTCCAAACTTGTAGGTTCCCCTCCGGGCTATGTAGGTTATGATGAAGGAGGCCAGCTTACAGAGGCCATAAGGAGAAAACCTTATAGCGTGGTACTGCTTGATGAGATCGAAAAAGCACATCAGGATGTTTTCAACATCCTGCTGCAGATATTTGAAGACGGACATCTTACTGATTCTCAGGGAAGAAGGGTCGACTTCAAGAATACGGTCCTAATCATGACCTCTAACCTTGGAGCCAGGGAGATACAAAAAAATACTCCCCTAGGGTTTAAGACCTCTGAAAACCGGGAGCTTTCCTACAATGAGATAAAAGGAAAGGTCACCAGTGAGCTCAAACAGGCTTTCAGGCCTGAATTCCTTAACAGGGTCGACGAAATAATTGTGTTCCACAAGCTGGAAAGGGATCAGATATACAGCATAATAGACCTGATGATATCCAGGGTCGCCCAGCAGCTTGAACTGCAGGGCATCATGCTTAAGATAGAAGAAAGCGCCAA
>PWSB01000100.1 GCA_003563375.1 Actinomycetota bacterium
CTTTAGGATCTCCTCAAATATTTTGGAAAATACACCTTTACCAAATCTTTTCCTGGCTTTGGAGAAAATTGTCATTTTTCACCAGCATTGTACCACTCTTTCACCAGCATTGTACCAGCCCCGTTATAGTTGTTAATAATAAATCATAAATCTATTTTGGTCTATCCTGTTCTCTAAGAGAAGGCCCATCCATTTGTATCTGATATGAACTGTGGGCAAGCCTGTCAAGAGAAGAATTGCCCAGAATAGGATCAGGAAAGAGAGCCTGCCATTCTTCAGGAGAGCGGGCGCTGGTAATTATATTTGATTTCTTCCTGTGACGCTCAAGTATGATCTCATAGAACTGCTGCGCCTCCTCTCTTGTCATCTCCTTTATCGCAAAATCATCGATTACCAGGATATCAGGCTTTAGATATGAGCGAAGGGTCCTCTCATAGGTTCCGTCAATTGCTGATAGCCTCAAGTGCTTGAAAAACTTATCGGTCCTGGCAAAGGTAACAGAGTAGCCAGCTTTGAGTGCAGCAAAGGCCAGATGCTTAGAAAGCATGGTTTTTCCCACCCCGGTAGGACCGAATGCAAGTACCGATGAATGGTTCTCAACGAATGTTAGGCTAAATAGTTTCCTTACAAGCTGCGGTCATACTGGGTTGTGGTATCCCAGCTGTAGTCTTTAAGGTCCTGATCGACTCCTGCCTTTTTCATCTTGGAATTTAGTAGCTTTGCCTGCCTTCTCTCCTTCTCATCAAAAAGTATCATCTCCAAAAATTCCTCATAGGAGAGCTTTTTTGATCTGGCATAGGAAATCCTTTCGGAAAGAGTGGGAAGTATGCCTGACAATCTCAAGCCCACCATAGCATCCTTTAAGTCTTTTGATATTTCCATAACCTATTCCTTTCTGTAATGGTTAAATGATAATGAGTTTCTTAAAAACTTTGGATCGTCCAGCTTTAGCTGTACCGCATCTTCTTTGTCGGCAAGCATATCTTCCACATTATTTTTCAGCATATTCTCTATCCTTCTCATGTCATAGATACTGTATGCTTTGGCCTTTGTAAGGGCGGCTGCCATCCTGTCTGCCCCGTATTTGTCAGATAGCCTTAGTATCTTCTGGGCGCTACGCAGCCTGTGCCAGGGATAGGGGCCGGTAAGAATATCTTCAATAAAGGCCCCTATCTCATTTGCCCTCCTGTAACCCTCGCTTATCTGGTATTTGGGGTTACGGAGTGTATATGGGGCAAGCTCGGCCGGATAATCATCAAAGTCGGTAGACCTTTTTCCGGGCTCCATCCTTTTATGGATCTTAATTAGGCTTCCCTTATGGTATATCTTTACCAGGGCAGAATCTCCCTTTACATCTACAGTCTTTGACATATATTTTGTGGGAACGCTATAAAGGGAGTTACCAAAGCGGATGTGGTGGTCTGGATGGACCTTGCACACTGCCCAGTAGGGTATGTCATATCTTTTGTCCGGGCAGGGCTTAAGAGAAGCCTTCTCAACCGCCTCAAAAACTTCCATGGGTATCTTTTGAGTGGTCCCGTGAATCCTTTTGCCGGCAATATTTGTGCACCATTCTACAGCCCTCTCCCGGCAGTCATCTAAAGAGATAAAGGTCTCCCCAGCAAAAAAGTTATCCCTTACGTAGGGAACGGCCCTTTCAATAATTGGTTTTCCCTTCGGGTGCCCGCTATTTGCAGGATCCACGATAAAGCCCCGGTCCTGGGCATATTCTAGAAACTGTCTGTTGATCTTTGGATTGTACCGGTCAGACTTATCTATGGCAGGTTTTAGATTGTCTAGTATCACAATAATGGTTATGCCTTCAAAATAGCTCCAGGCAGCTTCAAATCCTTCTATTACCGCCCTTATGTCCTGGGCAAAGGTCAGGTATACATACATATGGCGGCTGCTACACAGGGTGATTATCAGTGCATGGACCTTTCTTAATCTTCCGGCCTCCTCGTCCCAGATCATGCCCATATAACCAAAGTCGGCCTGAGAGTACTTGCCCGGTTCTGTCTCTGGAAGCCTGACGGTTATATTTTTTTTGATGTAGTCTTCACATCTTGTGTTTACGAATCTGTAGAAGCTTGAACCCCCAACCTCTATGCCGTCTCTTCTAAGAAGTGTCAGTATCTTTGAGCCCTTTAATCCCTTTTCAAGGTATGCTTCTATTCTTTTTACATGCGGAAGGAGTATGTCATCTCTGGGTATGGAAAATGATTTGGGCACTGTTTTAACTTCAGATCTTATCTTTTCTATCAGTTCATCCGTTACGGCATCCTTTGCGGGATCTACTCCCAGATCAAGCGATATGGATATATATTTTTTTATTGTATCCCTGTGGATTCCAAGCGCTCTTGAAATACTTCTTACGGGGTGCCCCTTGGCTGCCCTTAATAGTATCTCTTTTATCTCTGTCATGTGTACCTCCCGGTATACCATATTCTGCCTCCGTTTTTTTAGAGGCAATTATACAGCCTTTACCTTCCGGGGTGGTACAATGCTGGTGAAAAAAACTTCTTCCAGGTGGTACAAAGCCCCTGAAAAAAATCCTTTCCTAGTGGTACAAAGGTGGTGAAAAAAATTAGCTATTAGTGGTACATAGGTGGTGAAAAATCACACTTCTAATTTCCCTAATATTTCTTCAATTATATCAAGCCCATCATCCTGTTTTAGTTTTTCAATATTGCCTGTAAACGCCGCAGCTGAAGTGCATTCGCTGGCTGCTTTTTTTATCTTCAATAATCTCTGGTCAACATTAATGTGTTAACTATTTATCTGTAGATAATCTCAAAA
>PWSB01000204.1 GCA_003563375.1 Actinomycetota bacterium
ATAATTGACTACATATTGTATATAATTGACTACAATATGTATAAAGGAAGTGAATTATGCTAAATAAGCTTTTTTCTTCAAAAACTAGAGTAGAAATCTTGAAGTTATTTTTATTTAATGCAGATGATAGTTTCTACCAAAGGCAGATCTCCACTCTTACCTCTCAATCCATAAGGGGTGTTCAGCGTGAAATTGAAAAATTAAGTAAAATTGGTATTATTGAAAGCTCCATTCAGGGTAACAGGAATTACTATAAGTTAAATAGAGCTTGCCCCATAGTCCAGGACCTAAAAAATATTTTTTTAAAAACTGTAGGAGTGGCAGAATTACTAAAGGAGAGTTTTTATCAAAAGGGAACCAGGATTGCATTCATCTATGGTTCTTTTGCTAAAGGAGAAGAAAATCTTTTAAGTGATATTGACTTAATGGTTATAGGTGATATAACGTCCAAAGAACTTTCAAGAATTCTTTCCGGGCCTAAGCAAAAACTGATGCGGGAGATTAATTATGCGGTTTTTTCACCAAACGAATTTAGAGACAGGGCTCAGAACAAAGATCATTTTATAAATTCTATCCTAGATGATAAGAAGATATACATCATAGGAAATGAGGATGAACTTAGAGGAATTATTAAGTAGGGGCAGGCTAAAGCGTCACAAAACTTCAAATAAAGAAATTCAAAACTTGCTTGCGCTTGCAAGAAGAGATATAAAAGATGCAAAAGTTAGAGGACTTTCTTCAGACAGAAGATTTGCCTGTGCCTATAATGCTGTTCTCCAGCTTGCTACAATTATGATTTATTGTAAAGGATTCAGGCCTCAAGGAATTGGCCACCACTTTGTAGTATTTGAAACTATGAAAATAATAACTGGAACTGATTATCATGAATTGACCGATTATTTTGATTCCTGCCGGTCAAAAAGGAATATAACTGACTATGATTATGCAGGTGCAATTTCAGATTCAGAAGCAAAGGAGTTAATTGAAGAAGCAGAGAGATTTTTAAAAATAACCCTGGACTGGCTCAAGAAAAATTGTAAGGAATTTTAAAACAATTAATAGATGTACCCAAATGAAAAGAATATACATTTTTTAAAGCAATATGTGATTTTGTTAAGCAATGATAAATCCAGAGGGATCAAGGTATTTTAAGCGGTGGTTTATTGATCCTTTTCGGGGACGGGGCTGGGGTTTTCTATTGCAAGAGAAATAGCAATATATAAAACGTAAATCAATGTAAGGCAAGATGGACAAAGGCTCGCTTTTTTTCTGTGGGTTTTAGATTAAATAATTTTTTGCACTGGTTTAGAGTTTTGGTTTTTTTACTGTATAAGACAAGGATTTGGGCATGTCAGGGTTTAACCCTTTTTTAATGGTCTTAAAAAGTGCAGCTAATTGGAAAAATGGGATACATTGGAAGGCATTTGCAGATTCATTGGTTGCTTCTTTTCCAGAATAGGACCTTATTCCCCTATCTTGGATACCATCCGTTCCCTTGTTGCCGAATGTAACTATCTGGGCTCCAAGCTGGCGAAGTTCCATTGCAATATCTTCATACTTAAAAAGCTTGTTATCGGGGTTTAAAACAAGGCAAAGGCTATTTATGTCCAGCAATGACTTTGGGCCATGGCTAAATTCATACAGATGGTAAGAGTAAGATGGCACTTGTGACATCTCTTTCATTTTTAGGTCTGCTTCCACGCTAAGGCCATAATTAAAACCACTTCCCAATACAAAATATGAACTAAAATCAAATTCATCTATTAATCTTTGTGTATAGTCCTCCATCTCTGGGATATTAATATCGGATATTATCTTTTTAAAATCCTCTATTATGTTTTTTCTTTTTGCAGCTTTTAAAAGAATAAGGATATAGGCAAGCAGCATACTAGAGAAAGATTCTGTCATCACTATGCTTTTTTCTACAGCATCCCTGCATACGAAATAACTTTTGGCTATATTGCAGATAGAACTGTTTTCTCTGCATGATATGCCAAGAAATCTAATGTTTTGCCTACCGGTCAGGATTCTAAAAACATCTACAGTCTCTGTGGTCTCTCCCGAACGGGAGAAACCGACGAGTAAGTATTTTTTATCTCTCTTAAAATAATAATCCGGGTTTAACAATAGTTCGGAACTAGGAATTGCAAGGGCACTTTTTTGAGGCTCTCTTAAGGACCTTGTAAAAAATGCTGCAGATTGTGCTAGATTATAGGAGCTGCCGCATCCAAAAAGAATTATCTCATCAATATTCTCAACTGAAATTTTATCGTGTTGAAGCTTTTTACCTATTATGTCATCATAAACATTTTCCCAAGTATTATTTTGTTTCATTATTTCCTTATAGGTAGCATAATTTTGAAGCTTCATATCATAGCCTTTCTTTTTGTTTTACTATATCATATTTTTCCCTTATATCATTGAATTTGCTTTCTTCTCCTACTCCTCCGATATATTCTATGCTTTTTTCTGCACAGTAATTTGCAAATTCCATTGTTTTTTCAATAGGAAAATCTTTTAAAAAACAAAATATAAAACCTGCATCAAAATTGTCTCCTGCACCAGTTCCATCGATAAAGTTATCATTTAAGGTGTTATTGCACCGGAATCGATATTCTTTACCGTCGATTACAGCGAGCTGGCCCTCTTTGCCGAGCTTAATAATGACTTTGGGTACTGTTTCAGCTAGTTTATAGGCAGCTCTTTTTCTGTCGGTCTGTTTTGATATATTCAAGGCTTCATTTTCATTTAAAAAAAGAATATCTACCAAAGGCAAGATATCAAAGATCTCCGAATCCCATTTTTCTTCAGGGTCATAATTTGTATCGAATGAAAATGTTATATTCTTGGATAAACTCTTAATTTTTTTTATGAACTGAGCATAATCTTTCTTGAGGTTTTGCATTATATAATAGGATGAAAAGTGTATATGCTTGATTTGTTCTATTTTTTTTAAAGAAATTTCAGAAAAACTAAGTTTTTTGACTGTTTCTATAGATGTGATCTGGCTTTTATCTTGTTCGTATGAAAGGTTTATAGTCAGACCTGTAACGCTATCCTTACTTATAATAATATCATCAGTATAAGTCCCGCTTTTTTTCAGACATTCAATAAGGTGGTGCCCAAAATAATCATTTCCTATTTTTGAGATTATCCCGGTCCTGATTCCCAGGCTGGAAAGAATAGATGAAAATATTCCACCGGACCCGCCCACTACCAAGTTGTAATTTTGTGCAAGTATCTCGGTCCCTAAATCCGGTAAGACTTTAAGCCCGCACATTATGATATCAATGTTTAAATCTCCGATTACCAGGCATTCTGGAAAGGTTTGCCGGTCTTTTTTTTCAGTTATCATTTAAATTGCCATTAAGCGTTTATTTTCGTTTATCATGTATAGTTCAATTTTCGTACTAATTATATTCTTATGATTGGCTGCTTGTCAAATAAATATATGACAATTTTTCTTCAGGTATCCCAGCTATTATTCAAAAAACTTTAGCCATATAATTGGGAAGTTCAAAAAATTCTATATTTATTTCTGTATGTCTGTTAAAATGATTAAAATTAATCAGGTAAGCGCTTAAATGGTCCTGAAAGGATGTATTTTGGCTAATTATGAAGATATTGCTGGTCTTGCCCGGGTTTCTATAGCTACTGTTTCACATGTTATAAATGGGACCAGGTTTGTACTCCCCGAAACTCAGAAACGTGTAAGGGAGGCAATGAAAAAATTAAAATACAGGCCAAACCTGTATGCCAGGGGCCTTGCAACAGGCAAAACAAATACGGTAGGGCTTGTAATATCAAATATTAACAACCCTTTCTATCCTGAACTTGTGCAGGGTACCGAAGAAGTCGCAGTTAAAAATAATTATAATGTTTTTCTGTGCAGCACCGATTATGACTTGAAGAAAGGTTTGAGTACAATCGGGGCCCTTATAAGCAGGAAGATCGATGGTATCATACTTGCCTCAAGCCAAATAGACGACTCAATCATCAATGAAATTATAGACTATGGTATAAATTTTGTAATGGTAGACTGGGGTAACAGGAATATTAAAACCGACAGCATTATTTTTGATTATAGGGTTGGCATACAGGAAGCAATAAATCACCTGGTTGACCGCGGCCATAAAAGGATTTTTTTTATAAGCGGCCCCAAAAAACATAAAACTTCCATTGTAAGGATTAATAATTTTGTAGAATCCATTAAGAATTTAAACAAAGGTGATTTAGAATACAAGATCGTAGGGGGCAATCACAAACTCGAAGGAGGTTATAAAGCAGCAAAGGAAATAATCAAATCGGATAAAATACCCAGCGCGGTCATCTGTTCCAATGATTTTACGGCTATAGGTGCGATGCATTCCTTTATGGACAGCGGATTGAAGATACCTGATGATATATCAATAATAGGTCTTGATAATATAAAACTTACCGAAATACTCAAGCCTAGCCTTACTACCATCGAATTAGAAAGATATAATATAGGAAAAACATTGATGCAGCTGCTTATAAACAGGGTAGATAAACCGGAACTGCCTCTTCAAAAAAAAGTATTTAAAACCAAACTTATCGTTAGAGAAAGTACTTCTTAGCAACACCTAGGGGTAGATTAAAAAATTATGGGTTAAAACTTGACAAGAAAAAATAACTCTTATATGCTATTTAAGCACTTACGTAAGCACTTAAATAGAAAAAGTTAGAAAAGAATTGACAAACTTCTTTTTCAAATTAAAATAAGAATTAGTACGAACTTTGAACTATAAGAGGGTTTATCTTGACATATGCCTTGAAAACAAGTGATTTAACAATGATCCAAACATAATATGAATTCAAAACAAAGAGTGCTTACTGCTTTAGACCACCTTGAGCCTGACAGAGTGCCTATGGTTTCGAGCTTTACGCCAGAGTTTGCTTCCAAACTAAAAAAATATTTTGGCCTAAGAGACAGCCTGGTAAATCCGCATGGCGGCATCGAGCATGACTTAGAGGTAAGGCTTGGAAATGATATATTGCAGACAGCCCAGGGTTTTGCAAATTCATATTATCAAAATTTTGACCATGGCTATACTGATGATTGGGGAATTGAATGGAAAATAGTAGGCTACCAAACTTCGAAGGGGCCCGGGAAATATACTGAGATCGCCAATAATCCTCTTTCCGATGATAGCTGCATAGAATCATATCTTCCTCCTGACCCTCTGGATGAAAAGAAATATGAGTCTTCAAAAAAACTAGTGCAGGATTTTGGTGAAACACACGCAATAATGGGAGTCATAGTCTGTACAGTATTCGAAACTGC
Organism: Actinomycetota bacterium; assembly: GCA_003563375.1. Taxonomy (GTDB): domain Bacteria; phylum Actinomycetota; class Humimicrobiia; order Humimicrobiales; family Humimicrobiaceae; genus Halolacustris; species Halolacustris secundus. Next base: position 5,306 of record PWSB01000204.1, read on the forward strand.
CTGGGCACTTAGGGGCCTTGATAAGTTGATGATAGACCTTGCCCTAAATGAAGACACCGCACAGAAAATTCTTGATATCCCATTCAAGTATCATCTTGAAGCTGGCAAAAAACTTGCCGGGCTGGGCGTGGATATGATTTGGACAGGTGATGATGTCGGGGGCCAAAACAGCATGATGATATCACCTCAAACCTGGAAAAAATTTCTTAAACCTCGGATGGCAACAATATTCGAGGAGGTAAAAAAGATAAATAAAGATATCAAGATAGCCTACCACTCTGATGGATATATCTATCCCATAATAGATGACCTTATAGAGATCGGATTGGATGTGCTAAATCCCGTTCAGCCTAAAAGCATGGATCCAAATTATTTAAAAAAACGTTATGGCAAAAACTTAAGCTTATGGGGGACAATTGATATCCAGCATACCCTTCCTTTTGGGACCGAGCAAGAGGTGGCCGATGAAGTAAAGACAAGGATAAAAAACCTAGCTCCGGGGGGAGGTTTTATTATAGCACCGACCCATAATGTTCAAATAGACACTTCAATTGAAAACTTTTTTGCCTTTTGGAATACAGTTAAGGAATACGGTCGCTATCCAATAAATACCTAAAACCTTTAAAGGGAGGAGGGATTATAAATAGATATTTTTTTACAAATAAGTATTAAAAAGAAAAGGAGAGAAAATGAGAAAACCAATTAAGGTAATTTTGTATATCACAATAGCTGCAATACTAGCCTTTGGCCTTGCAAGCTGCAGGCCAGCAGCCGAAACCCCGGCCGCTGCACCTGCTGAAGAGGCGTCAGCCGAAGAAGCCAGAGATATAACCATTGCTACAATCACCTATTCCAACGAGATCGAATGGTTCTTTATTCTGGATCAAAACTACAGGGATGTTGCTGCTGAACTGGGTATAGAGCTGGTGCAGGTAGATGCAGAGATGGACCCTCAGACTCAGGTGGATTTGATTGAGCAGATGACCCAGAGAGGTGTCGATGCAATACTTATATCCCCCGTAGACCCCCAGGTGATAAGAGCTGCAGTGCAGGATGCACTGGATGCAGGTATTATCGTACTTATACAAGGCCAGGAAAGGGAGACAGTCCCCTGGTCGACAGCCAATTTCGGTTATGATGAAGCTCAGATGGGCACCTTGACAGGAGAGATTGCAGCAGCAGGTGTAAAAGATAAATTCCCTGATGCCACTGAATTAAAGGTTGCTGTATTAGGAGACCCCGGCTGGGCTTCCTCGATTATAAGGATGGATGGGGCAAAACAAGCATTGATGGATAACCTTCCTGATGTGAATATTGATTTTGTCCTGGACCACGTCCTCGGGGTGACCATTGAAACTGCAACCAATGTTATAGAAAGCGCTCTGCAGCAGCATCCTGACCTTAGGACCGTAGTGGGCATAAATGATGACGCTGCGATAGGTGCTGTAGGTGCAATGCAGTCAGCAGGAATTGATATCTCAGAAGCATGCATAGCGGGTGCTGGAAATAATAGAGGTACTTGGCCCTATATTGACAGGGGAGAGATACTTGGAAGTGTTGACCTGAACCATAGGGGGACAGCTGAAGTGGCTATCAATGCAGTTGTTAGCCTGCTGGATGGCGAAGAAGTCCCTGAGATGATGTATATCGACATGATAAAGGTAACTCCAGAAAACTTAGATAATTGGTATACCGGTGAATAAATAAGACACATAAATGGCAGGGCAAAATTTAATTTTTTTGCCCTGCCAACATTTAAAAATGAAACAGGACGTCTTAATAGATTTTAAAAATATATCCAAAAGTTTTCCCGGCGTAAAAGCATTAAAAGAGGTAAGCTTTAATATAAAAAGGGGAGAGGTACATGCCCTGGTAGGGGAAAACGGGGCGGGTAAATCAACGCTTATAAAGATAATATCTGGCTTGCTGCATAAAGATTCGGGACAGATCATAATAAACGGGCACCAGGCCAATATTAAGACCACCACCGATGCTTTTGGCTTGGGAATTAGCTGCATATACCAGGAACTGCCCCTGGCCTTTTCCCTGAGCGTTGCAGATAATATATTCCTGGGCCAGGAGATAAAAAAATATGGTTTAATAGACAAGAAAAAACAAAACAAAATCGCTAAAAAATATTTTTCTGATTTTGATGTTGAGATAAACCCCAAGGTAATCGTCGGCAACCTAAGTGTCAGCCTGCAGCAGATAACTGCTATAATCAAAGCCATAATGAAGGAGGCTACCCTCTTTATAATGGATGAGCCAACCGCTGCCTTGAGCGAGCATGAGGTTGACAGGCTTTTTGGTTTCATTAAAAGGATTAAGAAAAAAAATATAAGCATCCTTTATATATCCCACAGGATGGATGAGATATTCGGCATAGCGGACAGGGTCACGGTATTAAAAGACGGTATTAATATGGGTACAAGGATAGTATCCGAGATCAAAAAAGAAGACCTGATCAATATGATGAGCGGAAAAATAGTCCATGACAGCTTGTCCTACGATAAAGAGAGAAAAATTGAAGATCAGAATATTATGGAGATTGAAAACCTGTGCTATGAGAATTTATTACAGGATATAAGTTTTAATTTAAAAAAGGGTGAAATTTTAGGAATAACCGGCTTAGTGGGTTCAGGGAAAACAGAACTGCTAAAATGTATTTATGGGCTATATAACCACAAAATAGGCAAGATTAGCTTGGTGGGCAATGCTTCGGGAAAAAAACAAGGTAAGGAATTTTTTGGCTTTATTCCAGAAGACAGAAAAAAGGAAGGCCTCTTTTTGGATTTAAATATAATGCACAACATATCGATTTCAAGCTTAAAAAAGCTTTCAAGATTCAGTTTTATAAATAAAAGGAAAGAAAAAAACCTCATTAACAAATTTGTGAAAGATCTTGGCATCAAAACCGATACCATAAAAAAGAAAGTCAAATTTTTAAGCGGCGGAAACCAGCAAAAAGTAATTTTGTCCCGTTGGCTAAGCTCTAAAAAAAAGGTTCTTTTAATGGACGAGCCTACTAGAGGAATAGATATTTTATCCAAGGCGGAGATCTATAGACTGATGAACAGATTATCCAAAAACGGTATTTCTATTATGTTTTCCTCTTCAGACATAAATGAAGTTTTAAGCATCTCAGACAGGATAGCAGTTATGAGGGATGGAAGAATAGTAGAGATATTCGAAAGAAAGGATTTTCAAAAAGATAGGATCTTGAGAAAAACCATAATGGACAATTAAAAAAAGGAGCATGATTTGAAAAATAATAAGCAAGCTTTTTCCGGGCTTAAAAAAGAGGCATCCTCTGCTTCGCTGTCAAAAAAGTTTTTTGCTGTTGAAAATATAGGCATTTATATTTTTCTAACTATGCTTATCATATTTTTCTCAGTTATGACTAATGCTTTTTTGACCTTTAGCAATTTTATAGTCATCTTAAGGCAGGTTTCAATTATCGGCATAGCAGCTTTTGGCCAGGCACTTGTGGTCATTTCAGGCGGGATAGACCTTTCGGTAGGTTCCATAGTTGCCCTGTCAGGCGTAATTGCCGCTTCCCTGACCAATTTTTTCGGGGTACCCATACCACTTGCATTTTTAATCGGTATTATGGCGGGGGGAGTCTGCGGCCTTGCCAATGGAGTGCTTGCCACTAAGGTTAAAATACCCCCTATTATAGTTACTCTGGGAACCCTGACCATAATAAGAGGCTTAGCTTTTATAATCGTGGGAGGCCATACCGTATTTGGTATGCCTGAAAGCTACAGGGTCCTTGGCAGGGGTTATGTGGGTTTTATTCCCATTCCTGTGCTCATCATGATTGTATTTTTTATCTTATTTTTTATAGTGCTAAATAACTTAAACTTTGGAAGGCACATATATGCCACAGGTAGCAACGAAGAAGCAGCCCTGATTTCCGGGCTTAATGTGGTAAAGATCAAGACCATGGTATTTGTCATATCCGGGTTAATGGCCGGTATAGGGGGCGCGATACTTTCTTCAAGGCTTGACAGCGGCCAGGCAGCAACTGCCCAGGGCCTGGAGCTGGATGTTCTTACCGCGGTGGTCCTTGGAGGGGTAAGTATTGCAGGAGGCAAAGGAAGGCTTGAAAGCGTGTTTGTAGGGGTACTCATAATAGGTATACTCGCAAACGGCATGGTGCTCCTAAACGTACAGCATTTCTATCAGTTGGTCATAAAAGGGGCAGTGCTTCTTCTAGCTGTAAGCCTGGACGTTTTGAAGAAAAAATAATACGAAGGAGGATAAAATGAAACCAAAGATAGTTATAATAGGCTCTGGTAGCCAATTTACTGAATTTTTCCTACAAGAATATTTTAAATTTGAAGAATTTAAAGGCACTACCCTTTCTTTGGTAGACAGGAAACAGGGTAGGCTGGACCAGGAGATAAGATTAGCCCGGTCGCTGAATGATGCGGTAGGCTGGGAAGTTGAAATTGAAGGAAATACAGACAGGAAAAAGGCTCTGCAAAACGCAGATTATGTATACTGTTTTGTGGCTGTGAACCACATGGAGACATGGAAAAAAGAATTTGAAATAGCCAATAAAAATGGTATCTATCCTTTCGAGGCATATACTGTGGGAGCACCCGGGCTGGGGATGTCTATGAGGCATGTTCCGGTCATGCTTGACATATGCAAGGACATGGAAGATATCTGCCCTGATGCTTGGCTCTTGCTCGACAACAACCCACTTGCAAAGATTATGGCGGCAGTCATGAAGCACACGAATGTAAAATGTATAGGTTACTGCAATGGACATGAACTCCTGCAGATGGCTTTGGAACAGCTTTTGGATATGGATGAAAGGGATGTTTCTGAGAGGGCAGCAGACCCTGTTGAAAGGGAGTTCATGGTTCCCGCAGGGAATATCGATATCACCTTATCAGGGATAAACCATTGCCAATTTTTATTAGATATAAGAGATTCAAAAACAGGTGATGACCTTTATGGCCAGCTTAGAAAAAACATAGAGACAAAGGAAATCCCAGCCGGGTATAAATTTTCTGCAGAAGTATGCAGGCTTCTTGGCTGGTTTCCTTCACCAGCTGATAACCACATAGCAGACTACATATGGTGTATTGATAAAAATATAAGTGAGGATTATGACTTGGCTCCGTATCCTGTAGACCAGTGGTTTGGGGGCAGGGATGAAAAACAATGGGCCAAAATAGCTGACAGTATAGACTCCAAAAAAGATGCCCAAAATTTTATATCCAAAAGAAGGGTGGGATGGCTGAATGTACAGTTAGCTAGGGCTATGATGAAAGGGGTACCTACCTATTTTCCGGCTATAAACTTGTTAAACAATGGCTGTATACCCAACCTTGACCCAGATATCATTGTAGAAGTCCCTGCAGTGTTAGGGCCTGGCGGGGCTAAAGCTGTAAGCACGGGTGAACTTCCTGCAGAGGTCCAGCCGATATGCGCCCTTCATGGAAAGATAACCAATATTGTAGGGGATGCCGCAGCCCTAGGCTCAAAGGAGCTTGCACTTCAGGCACTTATTCTGGATCCTTTTATACCTGACCTTAAAACAGCCAAAAACATACTTGAAGATATGCTGGATTACAATAAAAATTATTATACCCGTTTTTAAAATAGGTTATGGAAGATTTTTTCAAAAAACAAGAGATGATATTCCTAGAAAAATTTATGGCTGGCAAAAAAAAGTTTGATCCTGAAGAATCAGTAAAAGTGATATCTCCGGGCAGATTAAATATTATAGGCGAACATACTGATTACAATCTAGGATTTTCGCTTCCTATGGCTATAGATAAGCATAAATATTTTACAGCTGTAAGAAATAATTCCAAAAAAGTTAAAATATTTGATAATGGGTTTAATGAATATTATGAATTTGACCTTGGTCATATAAAATATGACCGCAGCGTTAAATGGTCCAATTACATAAAGGGCGTAATAGATGAATACCAAAAAGACGGAAAGCAAATAGACGGTTTTAACCTTGTAATCGATAGTGACCTGGTGTCAGGTGCGGGCTTAAGTTCTTCGGCAGCAATGCTTTTGGGGACTTCCCTGGCAATAGAAGGATTATTCGGTTTCAATAGCAAGAAAAATAAAATCTTAGGCTATTGCCATGATGCTGAAAATAATTTTGTCAGAATAAATAATGGTTTTTTGGATCATTTTTCTGTTCTTTTTGGTAAAAAGGATAATGCGATTTTTTTAAATTTTAAAAACCTGGATTACAAGTATGTTCCGGTATCTCTCCAAAAGTATAGTTTTTTGGTCATTGATTCAAAAGAGGAAAGGTATCTTCCCGAAACAGATTACAATAAAAGAAGATTGGAATGCGAACAGGCAGTTCGTTTTATCAATCATGATACTGCCAATAACATAAATTCCTTATCGGATTTAAACATCGGTTTTCTGGGGGAAATAGCCAATAAAATCGATAATATCCTCTATAGGAGAGTAAAACATGTAGTGGAAGAAAACCAAAGGGTTGCCAGGTCTGTTGAGATATTGAGGTCAAATAAAATGAGTTCGCTCGGAGAATTATTGGTAGAATCCCATGAAAGTCTAAGGGATGATTACGAAGTCTCGACTCAAAAACTTGATTTTATAGTTGAAAGTCTGTTAAAAACCAGAGGAGTCCTGGGAGCAAGGATGATGGGCGCAGGGTTCGGCGGCTGCCTCATAAGCCTTATAGAAAAAAACAGGCTTGACGGAATAGTTGAAAAGATAAGTGATAGTTATTTTAAAAAGTTTAAAATCAGACCTGATTTCATCAACTGTAAGTCAGCTGATGGGGTCCATAGGATAAATTAAAATGATGAAAAAAAGAAAAATTATTACAAAAAAAAGGGAAAAAACAAATATTCCTACGGATGATGGCAGGTTAAGCTTGGCTACGGACGAAGATGGCTGTGATAAAGGATGCATAATAGAAGAAGATAAAATAGTTAAAAAGATGATTGTAAAGGAAGATGGGAGATATTTGATATTTTATAATTTCAAAAGGCCTTAAATACCGATGCTGCAATCAAGAAGAGACCCCATAAAAAATGATAGGATAGCAATAGCCACAAAAAGGCAGGGAAGGACATTTTTTCCACTAAAAGATTACTGTCCGTTATGCCCTACCCTAAATAAAAAAAATAGTACTGAGATACCAGATAAAGAGTATGATATTGTGGTCTTTGAGAATAAGTTTCCAACGTTTAGCAGAAATCCTGACCTGGGTGAACAAGATATCGGCCCTCCTTATGCTGTTTATCCCTCAAAAGGAATATGCGAGGTAATCTGTTATACACAGAACCATCAAGAATATCTAGAAGATCAGCCCCTAAACAAGATAGAAAACTTAATAAATGTTTGGGCTGACCGGTATTATAATCTTGGTGCCAAAAATTATATAAAATACGTTTTAATATTTGAGAACAAGGGAAAAGAGATAGGAGTGACCTTATCCCATCCGCATGGCCAAGTATACGCTTTTACCTATATCCCTCCGATTATCAAGCAAGAGCTGGCTTCTTCAAAAAAATATTTTAAAGCAAAAAAAGAATGCTTGCACTGCACCATCATCAAAAAAGAGCGGGAAGCCGGACAGAGGATGGTAATAGAGAATAAAGAATTTATAGCTTTTGTCCCATTTTATGCTAGGTGGCCTTATGAAGTACACATATATCCATTGTCCCATCAAGAAAATATTAGCCAATTAGGTGAAGAGCAAATAAAATACCTCGCAATGATATTAAAAGAATTGATCAACAGGTATAATTCATTGTTCAATTTTAAAATGCCTTATGTGATGGTTATACACCAAACACCTACCGATAAAAAGGATCACGGTTATTATCACCTACATTTTGAGTTTTATCCTCCTTACCGGACCAGCAATAAGCTTAAATTCTTAGCGGGCTGTGAATTAGGTGCAGGAACATTTATCAATGATACATTGCCTGAAGAAAAAGCTGAGGAGTTAAGAAAGATCAAGGTTTAATTCTTAGAGATATTTTGGCATCCAGTCCATTACCTGGTAGAAATTCTGATAAAAAATTTTATTGATATGATTTAATCCATATTTTATGGCCCCGACAATATGTGCATTTTCCTTAAGTTTGGATGCGACGATCTTCACATTAAAAGGTGTTATGCAGTAAATTTCTTTTGTAAGTTTTTTTAAAAAACTTTCACCAAGAAGAAGGACATTACCATTTATGATGATCAATTCTGTATCTATTATTGAAATAATAGAAGCGATTCCGATAGAAAGAATCTTTATAATTTGGTCATCTATTACTTTTTTTATAACCTTATTTTTATTATCCCTATAATTTCTACTTATTTCCTGGAAGTTCAGATCTTCAAAATTCTGAATACTTTTGGATTTTCTTAAGGCCTCATTGACGGCCTTAGTGATACCATGAATATCTACCTGGCTCTCAAATAAGCCTAGATCCATGGTGTTCTGTTGTAATTTTTTATTATCATAGTTTTTAGTTATGGGAAGATAGGATATTTCCCCCATCGCACCATTTTTCCCATCCACTATGTCCCCGTTAATAATAATCCCGGCACCTACACCACTTTCAATATCTATATATACCAGGTCTTTAATATCTTTATAATATACCCATTGTTCCCCGATTGCCCCCAGGTTCACAGAGTTGTTTACTATAACGTCAAATCCATATTTATCTTCTAAAATATCTACAAGGTTTATCCCGCTCCAATCCTTTATATAAGGAGCTTTTATTATTTTATTTGATTTAGGGTCAACTATGCCATGGGTCCCTACGCTTATTATTTTTACTTTTTTTGATATTTTATTTGACTTCTCCAATAAGTCATCGATTAGGTTAAAAATATAGTTTATGCTTTCCGCTCTATTCCTGCCGGGAAATTTTTCTTCCTTTTTACTATGGATAATTTTTCCTTTTAGATTTGCGATAGCGGCTTCTAGTTTTTCATAATGTATATCTAAAATCAGCATATATATCAAATCTTCATTTAATTTTAAAATTATAGGTTTCTTCCCGATTTTAGATTCAGCTTTTTTCTCCTCATACAGGACTTCCTTTAAAATAAGATAGTTTACAAGGTCAGATATTGTAGATTTGGGAAGGCCGGTCTCCCGGGCTATCTGCACCCTGGTAACGTTTTTTTTCTCTATCACCTTTTTAAGTATGAGGCCTATGTTCTGTTCCCTTAAAGATCGGTATTTAGCTTTTTTATTTTCTTTCTTAATTTTCTTTTCATTATTCATTTTTTCTGGGGCAGGCTCAAAATAAATGGCAAAATCTTTGGGTCAATTATATATTAATTAATCCGAAATATGTACTAATTATTAATTTTTTAGAGAATACTAAGATAACAGTAAAATGTCATATATTTGATTGTGTTTGATAATTTATTTTTGTTATGTTTTACTAATATAAATGAAATTTTAATATATAAATTATAAAATTCGCATATTCAAACTTTTGTTTGGGCATATATTTTTGGATTAATTTAGATGAAAGATAAATATATATTAAATAAATTTAGAAAATGCTTTGGCCAAACACTTAAAATATATGATTCCTCATTAGTTTCTCATTGTGGTAACAGGTTTTTTCTGGCTAAAGAAGGGCACCAAAAATTTTTATATATTATTGGAAATGAAGCTTATGGACGGCTGGAGGAATTTAGAGGCAAACCCATTGGGTCTATTGAAATAGACGGTTACGATTTAATAGCTGGAAAAGCGGAACTAAATCATATAAATCTTAAACTGATGCAGGAGATTTTCCCCCACCTTAATCCAAGCCTTTGCGGCCTAAAGCCATCATTTGGGACAGGGGACAGGCTGGGAATGGTAACCCCGGCACATGTAGGATCTTTTAGGGGAAGAAAAATATTTCCTTATTTCTGCCAGCAGTCGGTAAGGGAGTTAAATAAGACCGGCCGTTCTTGGCAGGAATCGATCAGGGATTCTATCTGGGGTGTATTTGAGGCCGGTTATAAAAATCCTTTCGGTGCTGATGCAGACCATGTTAAGGATATGGGAGATCTTAATGCTGCAATCAAAAATGGTTTTACGATGTTTACCATTGATCCTTCAGATTTTATAGCAAACGGGCTTGGAAATGAAGAAAATAGGGAAATAAGCAAAAGATATGACTCTATTGTTGAAAAAAAAGAAATCGAGAGGTCCTATCTGGGAAAAAAAATAACCATTGGCAAAGAGGTACTGCAATTTGATTTAGATTCATTAAAATTTATTGCAGCCTGCTATTATGACGCTATAAAACATGTTGTAAAATGTTATAAATTCATTGAAGAAAATAAGGAAGGTAATTTTGATTTTGAAGTTTCCATGGATGAAACAGAAAGTGCTATCTCGCCTCTGGCACACATATTCATAACCGGTGAGCTCCAAAGGAACGAAGTAAACTTTCAGAACTTGGCACTCCGTTATCCGGGAGTATGGGAAAAAGCAGTAGATTACTGCGGTGATATTGAAGGATTCAGCAAAGAGCTGAAAACACATGCCCAAGTTGCTAAAAAATTTGGGCCATACAAGTTATCTCTTCATTCGGGAAGTGAAAAATTTTCTGTATTTCCTATTTTTTCTGAGGAGACCGGAGGGCTTTTTCATATAAAGACCTCAGGGACAAGCTGGCTTGAATCCCTAAGGACAATTGCTGCGGTAAACCCGGTCCTTTTTAAAGATATATATGATTATGCCCTTAACAATTATGAAGAAGAGAAAAAATCTTATCATATATCAACAGGCCTTTCATCTGTTCCAGCTATAACCAGGTTTAGCAGGGATGAGTATGGGGGCCTACTTGATAAAAAAGAGTGCCGGCAAATGCTGCATGTGACTTATGGCGCAATACTGACTGCAACAAAGCAAGAGAATTATATTTTCAGGGATACTATTTATAAGGTATTGGATGAAAATGAGCCTGTTCACTACAGGCACATAACTGAAAATATAGATAAGCATCTTGACCTGGTAAGGATATAATAATCTTTAATATGTTTTTTAAGGAGATTTTTAAAAATGATAGTTAAAAGTATTTTCGATCTAAAAGACAAAACAGCTGCTATTATAGGGGCAACAGGGTCTCTAGGTTTTTCAATTGCTGCAGGGCTAGCAGGTGCGGGAGCAAGGATTGCGGTATGCGGAAGATCCAATTACAGACAAAAAGCAGAATCACTGGCAGGCAAAGGTATAGATGCAAAAGGTTATTATATCGATGTGATGGACAAGGATAAGATTATTCAATGTAGAAATAATATAATAGCTGATTTTAAGGGAGTCGATATTTTAGTAAATGCAGCAGGAGGGAATTTAAATGAAGCTACAACCAGCAGTGAGTTATCTTTTTTTGATCTAAAAAAAGAAAGCTTAAGCGAGGTAATAGATTTAAATCTCTTTGGCGGAGCCATACTCCCAGCCCAGGTATTTGGGAAAGAAATGGCAGAAAACAGTGGGGGAGGCTCGATTATCAATATTTCTTCTATGAATGCTTTTAGGCCTCTTACTAAAATTCCAGGTTATTCTGCTGCCAAGGCAGCGGTATCAAATTTTACTCAGTGGCTCGCAGTACATTTTGCACAGGAATATAATAAAAACTTGAGAGTAAACGCCATAGCTCCTGGGTTTTTTTTAACCAGGCAGAATCATTATCTATTATTTGACAAGGAAGAAAATCTTACAGAAAGGGGCCGGTCAATAATAGCCCATACCCCGATGGCTGGGTTTGGCAAGCCCGAAGACCTTGTTGGAGTATGCGTATGGCTTGCCTCTGAAGCTTCAAGATTTGTTACAGGCATAGTTATTCCTATAGATGGCGGTTTTAGCGCATATTCAGGGGTATGACTACCTGTTTTTGAGTGATTTATGTAAGCAGTCATTTAAAATTGAAAGGAATTTAGGATGGAAAAAAAAGATTTGGGCCTTATAGGCCTTGCGGTTATGGGTCAGAACCTTGTGCTTAATATAGAATCAAAAGGTTATTCTGCTGCAGTATACAACAGGACAGAAAGCAGGACAAAGGATTTTATTGAAGGAAAAGCAAAAGACAAAAATATAGAAGCCGCATTTTCTTTAAAAAAATTTGTGGACAGCATCAAAAGGCCAAGGAAAATCATGCTTATGGTAAAAGCCGGCAAGCCTGTAGACAATACCATTGAAGAAATCCTTCCCTTGCTTGAGCCGGGAGACCTTCTAATAGACGGGGGGAATTCATTTTATAAGGATACCATAAGAAGGGAGGAGTTTCTTTTAGAAAAAAATATCCTATACATAGGTACCGGAGTTTCTGGCGGTGAGGAAGGGGCTCTTCTGGGTCCTGCCATTATGCCTGGAGGAAAGAGGAAGGCATATGATATGGTAAAAGATATATTTTCAGATATTTCAGCAAAAGCAAAAGATGGCAAACCATGCGTATCTTATATAGGGCCAAATGGAGCCGGGCACTTTGTAAAGATGGTCCATAACGGGATCGAGTACGGTGATATGCAGCTAATAGGAGAGTGCGTATGGGGTTTGAAGAATGCCCTTGGTTGGAATTCAGAACAAATTGCAGACATAATGGAAGAATGGGACAGGCCTTCTGACATATTATCCTCTTATCTTATAGAGATAACCGGCAAGGGGATGAGGGAGACCGAAAAGAAATCGGGAAGCTACCTGGTAGACAGGACCGCTGATATTACCAGGATGAAGGGGACAGGCACATGGACGGTTGCAAGCGCTCTTGAGCTGCTTGTTCCAATACCTACAATAGCAGCAGCGGTATTTTCAAGGGAAACGAGCCAGGATAAGGACTTGAGGCTTGGGATTTCAAAGATATTGAAGCCGGCGGCTTCTAAAATAGATTTAAACGGGCAAAAATTCACTGATATAGCCCACGACGCCCTGTATATTGCCAAAATCTCTTCATACGCCCAAGGTTTTGCACTAATGGAGGCAGCGTCTTCTAAATACGGCTGGAACCTTGATATGGGAAGGATTGCCGAAGGTTGGAGAGCTGGATGCATAATACGGGCACAGTTTCTATCAAAGATCACTGAAGAATACAAGGCAGATCCAAAATTGCCCAATCTTATGGCAGCGCCTTATTTTTCTAAATTTATCAACCAGAAACTTGTAAGCCTTTCAAGGTTTATTGAGGTTGCCCGCCATGTTGGAGTGCCTGCTCTTGCGATGGGGTGTGCTTATGACTACATACTTCAGATAGCCTCTCCTGTCATGGTATCAGCGCAGGTAGCCGCCCAGCAGAGGGACTACTTCGGCGCTCACGGCTATTTTAAGCTTAAGGATTCCCAAGAGATAGAGCTAAAACCTGATGGAAGCTACCAGGAATATCATACAGAATGGATGGAGGATGGCCGCCCGGAAAAAAAGTTATAGAAAAAATACTGATTTAGGAGGCTGATATGACAAGTGAGTTTCGCAAAGACTGCAAATATAGCCTGATTACACCTACAAGCATAGGGGTCCGCATCACTCCAGCAGGCAGGCAGCCGGTTGATTGCAGTTCAACTTTTTTTATGCAGACTACCAGTGCCGAGACCAATGTCGCAAGCGTGTCTTCTTATTTGGGCTTGCCCGTAAAAGTTCTTACTGTATTTGTAAAAGACAGTCCTATTTCAAAAATGATAAAAAGCAATCTAATGTCAAGAAATATGTCCTTTGAAGGCAAGGATGTTTTCCAGGGGGGGCCATGGGGATACCGCCACCAGTTCAACATTGCTGACAGCGGTTATGGCTCCCGGCGCCCCAGGGTCCAAAATGACCGCGCTGGGGAAGTTGGCAGGATACTGAACACAGAGGATTTTGACCTGGATAGGATTTTTAATAGTGAGGGAGTTTCCATCCTCCACCTTTCGGGTCTTATCGTCTCCCTATCCAGGCAGACAGGAAGCTTTTGCAGCAAGTTGGCCAAAGCTGCAAAGGAGAGCGGGACAAAGATTTGCTTTGATCTAAACTACAGGGCTTCATTTTGGAAGAACCGGGAAGATGAGCTTGGTAAAACCTTTTCCCGTATTGCACAACTTACAGATTACCTTGTGGGCAATGAGGAGGACTTCCAGCTCTGTCTTGGCTTAAAGGGCCCTGAGGCCGGTGGGAGGAAATTGTCCTCAAAGATTGAAAGCTTTAAGGAAATGATAAAGGATGTAAGGGAAAAATATCCCAGTACATCTGTTTTTGCCACGACCCTTAGAGAGGTGGTCAATGCAAATCGCCATCTATGGGGTGCAATAATGCTTGAAGGTGAAAGTTGGCATGTAATAGAACCGCGTGCAATTGAGGTTATAGACCGGATAGGGGGCGGTGACGGATTTGTGGGGGGAATGCTTTACGGCATACTGAAGGGCTGGGAGCCTGAAAAGTGGATACAATTCGGCTGGGCATCCGGAGCATTCGTAGCTACCCTGATTACAGATTATGCTACTCCTGCAGACGAAGAACAGATATGGGATATCTGGCGCGGAAACGCAAGGGTCAGGCGTTAAAGCCTTATGAGATTTATTGAAGATATAAACGGTATAGGCAAAGGTAAGCTTACCGGATTCATAGCTTCTATTTTAGAAGGTATAAATCCAGGCAAAAAGGTACTTGTGATCATTCCAGATTATACAAGGGTTGATTTCACGGATATAATCTGTCCCCTTATTGTAGATATTTTTAAAAAGAAAGGGGCCATAAACTTAGATTTTCTAAATGCTGGTGGAACTCATAGGGGGATGACAGAGACTGAATTTTTTTTAAAACTTGGCCTGAAGGAGAAAGACTCAAGCATATCTTTTTATAACCATGATTACAGTGACCCCAAGAACCTGGTAACCATTGGGAGCATCTCTTTAGAACTTGTTAAAGAAAAAACGGAGGGCCAGCTTCGCAGGGCGATACCTGTGACATTGAATAAATTAATATTTTCTGGTTACAACACTATTATTGCAGTCTCCGGTACCGGGCCGCATGAAGCAGCTGGCTACTCGGGGGGCCTGAAGATTTTTTTTCCAGGCATATCAGGTCCTGAAGTGATTGACCTATTTCATTGGGCAGCTGTACTAGTGGGAATACCCGAAATTATGGGTACTGTAGACAATAATGCAAGGGATATAATCAACGAGGGGGCGGGACTTATATTTAATGGCATAGGTTGTGATGTTTTTACTTTGAATATGGTGAGTACAGAGGAAGACCGTTCAGTAATACCTAATGGCCTGTATTTGGACAAAGGTTATGAGGGTTTTTTAAATGTTTACAGGGCTGCCGCTGCTTTAAGCTCTAAACTTCATATCAAATACATTGACCGGCCGCTTGAACGGGTGGTACAAGTAATCCCGGAGCACTTGGACGAGATCTGGACTGCTGCAAAAGGTTCATACAAACTACAGAAGCCCGGTGTAATGGCGAAGGGGGGTGAAATAATCCTGTACGGGCCGCATATAAGGAGCTTTCACTCCAATAAAAAAATAGATGAAGAACTCAAGGAAGTAGGTTATCACTGCAAAGATAAAATCTGCAGCATATTAGGCTCTGGAAAAAAAATAAGCAGAAAAAGCGCTTCTCATCTTATTAATGCAGCAGGACCTGGCAGATTTGACCCTGAAGCTAAAAAAGAAGAGATGGACTTTAAGCTTACCCTTGCGACCCAGATTCCCATGCAAGCCTGTAAGTCGATAGGATTAAATTACCGAGACCCAAAAACTATAAATAGATCTGATTTTCAAAAACCAGGTAGACTCTGGATCGAAAAAGGGGGAAAATATCTTTATATGCGAAAAAAAGGGGGGTGATACGGAAATAAAATATGTTTTTATGCTTTTTATTAATTTCAAAGTCTTAGGGAAAGGCGGTATGTGACATGGACAAGGAATTTACTCTTTTTAAAGACACCGTATCAGGTATTCTGGAAAAAATAACAGGTGAAGAAAAAAATATAAAAAAAGCTGCAGATTTAATTGCCAAAGCCTTGATAAAGGGCAAAATAATCCACGTAATCGGAACCGGGGGCCATTCTAATATGGGAGCTGAGGAGATGTTCTGGAGAGCAGGAGGATTGATCCCGGTCAATGCTATATTGGATGCCGGAATAAATTTGATCAATGGAGCAAGAAGGACCACTATAATAGAAAGGACACCAGGCTATGGAATAAAGGTGATGGATGCATACAATGTCGGCCAAACTGCCGGTGAGGTTATTATTATCATAAACGCCTGCGGTATTAACACCATGACCATAGATGTTGCGCTGGAGGCAAAAAAGAGAAAGATGAAGACCATAGGGGTGACTTCAACTTCTTTTGCAGACACGATCCCGAAAGGCCATCCGTCCAGGCACCCGAGCAATAAGAATCTGCATGATCTTGTCGATGTTTTTATAAATAATCACCAGCCCATAGGGGATGCAGTTATAGAGCTTGAAGGTGCAGACCAGAAGGTGGGTCCTGTATCTACTATTTGCAATTCATTTGCAGTGCAGCTGTTAGTAATAGAGACTGCAAAAAAGATGATAGAATCCGGGAAAAAACCTTTGATATGGAGGAGTGCCAATATGCCGGGAGGAGATGAGGCTAACCGTGAATATTTTAAAGAGTATTCTAAAAGGATAAAGCATCTGCTGTAAGGAAAGTTTTTTAAGGAAAGATGCATTCTGTTTGCTTATAAATACAAATAGGGGGGTTTTATGAAAAAGCGGATCACAAGAGATAATGAGCCTGGTTTTGTTTTTGATTACAATAAAGAACCCGTGCTCACGGTAGAGGAAGGAGAAAGTTTTATAGTTGAGACCGAGGACAACCTGTCAGGGCTTATCAAATCAGAAAATGATCCCCTGGTCGAAAAGCTTAAAAATTTTACCAAATATGATCCTCCAAAGTTTAATCCTGTCCATGGACCCATATATATAAAAGGCGCTGCTAAAGGAGATCTTCTGGAAGTAAGCATTGAGAAAATAATACCTGCCCAAACAGGTATTTCAGCTATAGACCCAGATTCAGGGCCTCTTTCTGAAAACAAAAAATGGCCGGAGCTTGGGGAAGCTCATATAAAGATCTTAAAAAATATCCCTGGTCCCAGCGGCACTACCAGGGACGGAAAGGCTGTCTACAGTAAAAACATCTCCTGGGACCTAGACCCTATGATAGGGACAATCGGAGTGGCTACAGAATATGAGATACATGGTACATTAAATGGCCAGAAACCTTGTTGCGGCAATTGGGATTGCAAAGATATCAAAGAAGGAAGCAAGTTATATCTAAATTGCTTCCATGAGGGGGCCCTCCTTTTCCTTGGAGATGTACATGCCAGCCAGGGGGACACAGAGTGGAGCTGTTCTGCCAATGAGGTGAAAGCAGAAGTCACGTTAAGCTGCAGGGTTATCAAGAATAAGAAAATCCCCTATGCAAGGATAGAAAGAGAGGAATCGATTATCCAATTATTTGCGGATAAGCCTATAGAGGATGCATTACATAGGGCTATAATCCATCTTATGGAATGGATGGTCGAAGAATACGGGGTAGGTCCAAAGGATGCTTATATAATGATCTCATGTAGTTCTGAGTTCAAAGTAAAGGTTTACCAAATGATAAGGAGCCCAAATCTTCCTTACGTTGTCGGAGCAGAAATACCAAGAAAATATCTGAAGGGATAAAAGGTTTTAACCAATATAATTATTTTTTATTATACGAGGAAGTAAACATGAAATATGAATGCTTGTGCCGTATTCCAAGCAGGACCGGGATATTTAAATTAATATATGGTGATGGCAAAATCAAATCGCTAAAGCCTGTGGAGGCTTTGAATGTGACAGAGTATGATATCCTTTGGCTTACTGCGGGCTTATTTGATATGCAGGTAAATGGTATGATGGGACATTTCCTATCTTCAGATGATTTAAATGTCAAAAAAATCTTAGAGATTGACAGAGAACTTGAAAAAAGAGGGACTCTGTTTTGGTGTCCAACCATTTGCACTCAAGAAACCAGGATTGTCAAAAAAAACTTAAAAATATTGAAAAGGGCAATTGAGCAAAAAACGCGGACCGGGATTTTTGGTATTCACATGGAAGGCCACTACATATCAGATTTAGAAGGCTATAGAGGCGTTCATTCTCCTGAGTACATAAGGGATCCAGACATTGGTGAATTTAATGAATGGCAAGAAGCCTCCGGAGGCAATATAAGGCTCTTTTCACTAGCACCAGAAAGAAATGGGGGTATCGATTTTATTAAATATTTGAGAAATCAAGGCATAAAGGCCGGCTTGGCTCATCATTCTGCAGAATACAGCTTGATCCTGGAAGCAGTAGCTATGGGAGCAGACCTGGCCACGCATTTGATCAATGGCTGTGTTCCTTTCATACACAGGCAGCATAATGTGATATGGTCTCAGTTATCAATAGATGAGTTGTGGGCTAGTTTTATTGCAGACGGCCATCACATCCCGCATTATACTTTAAGAGCTGCAATAAAAGCAAAAGGCACCAATAGGTCAATACTGATATCTGACCTATTTTATCTTTCAGGTTTACCCGAAGGGACGTATATATCGGAATCAAATAGGAAGGAAGTAATACTTAAAGACGATGGTTTATGGATAAAGGATGAAGATATGTTATGTGGGGCCGCAAAGACCTTGGACAGGGGAGTTGAGTTTATTGCAAGGTATTGCAACTTCAGTATTGAAGATGCCCTGGTAATGGCTTCAATAAATCCAGCCCTTTATTTTGGGATTGAAGATAAGATGATGATCTACCCGGGCAGAAAAGGGCCCTTAGCAGTATTTGCCTGGAAGAATAATAAGCTAGAAGTCGAAAAAATCTTAAAGTGACAACTGCTTATCATTTCTCATATTATTCTTGAAGCTGATTCCATATCTAAAAACAACTTGGCCTTTTTAGTCTTACGAAGGATTGAAGCAGGAAACTTAGGGTCTACAGGTTTATTTAAAGTTGAATATACAGCCCCTGACTTTCTGCTTTCGGGGACAATGCAAAATATTCTTTTTGCTGCCAGTAATCCCGGAATTGTGACAGAAATCGCATGAGTGGGGACATCCTTTATAGATTTGAAATGCCCCTCGTTGATCTGTTGCTGACGGCTTTTCTCTTCCAGTTTTACAACCTTTACCCAAACAGGATCTTCAAA
Source organism: Actinomycetota bacterium (assembly GCA_003563375.1). GTDB lineage: Bacteria > Actinomycetota > Humimicrobiia > Humimicrobiales > Humimicrobiaceae > Halolacustris > Halolacustris secundus. The sequence goes on from PWSB01000204.1 coordinate 24,452, forward strand.
ATCTGCAACACCGGGTTCATTAAATGCAAGATGCCCGTTTTCACCTATACCTGCGCAACAGACATCTATGGGATGGGCTTTAAGCAGATATTCATAACCTCTGCAGGCAGTTTCTGGATCTTGGGGATGACCAGGGACAGGGAAAAACGAACTTACATTAGCATGACGCAAAAAATTTTTTTTCAAATATGATGAAAAACTGGCGGGGTGTTCAAAGGGTAGATCAAGATATTCATCTAAATGGAAAATATTTACGGCGGGCCAATAAATATCTTTTATTTTGGTCAATTTCTTTAAAAAGCTTAGCTGTGAATTGCCTGTGGCCAGCATTATGTTTGCGATGTTTTTACTACTGATAGCCTCTTTTATAGCGGCAGCGGCTTCTTCTGCTGCAGCTTCACCCATTTGCTGGTTTGTTTGATATATCTCTATGCTTAGATCATCGACTGTCTTTTCGTGCAATAAACCAGTCCCCATAAAAACCTCCTTTTTTAGAATTAAGCCTAATGAACACTAATTATTTAAATTATCCTGGGAGGATCCGCTCCGGCCCAAGTACTATCATGAAGTCCCTAAGCCTCCTATTAAGCACCAAACCGGATTTATGGTATCATAAATTTGGGAGACTAACAATTCCTCTTTTTAATAAAAAATTTACCTATGTGGCATATCCGGGATAGTGAAGAATAAGTTGGCCAGTGAAACTGTTATGGGAATGGTGATTTCACTATCAAAGAAAAATTTGACAATATTCAATATATTATCTTATAATTAATTATGCAAACGTTTTAAATTTCTGTGGCCTATTGTTATTTTAATCAATTTTAGTATATTTTTGGATTATAAGAGGTTTAAGGATTTAAAAGATGAATTCTGACAAACTTAAGTCCCCAAAACGAAATTTATTTACCAGAGAAATTTCATGTGACAGAATTTATAACATGTCTCCTAAATATACCCATACAGGAAATCTAGTTATATGACGAAACTTTTAGAGAAAGAACTATATAAAGCTTACATAAGGTTTTAAGAATTTCAGTAACAGGAGGTGATATCATCAAAAGACCAATGGGATTTGTTTATATAAATAAATTCCAACATAATTAAAAAAATTGGGGGAGGAAAAATGAAAAAAATAATATTATGTACTCTGGTTGTTGTATTTGTTTCAACGCTTACTTTTCTAGGGACAGGTTGTAGGCCCGCAGCTGTAGAAGAAGAGCCTACTGCCGAAGAGCCTGCAGCCGAAGAGCCTGCAGCCGAGGAGCTTGTAGAAGAGCCTACTGCTGAAGAACCTGCAGCCGAAGAGCCTGTAGTGGTCGCAGAAGAGGATTTAAAATTCATACATATCAACGCTAGTGATCCTGCAGATCCTTTTATATCCAAAATAAGTGTGGGTTGGAATGAGGCAGTAGAGAAATTAGGGGTAGATTCAGATGAACGATTCGCTTATGGAGACGTATCAACGATGATAGATTATACCAATGCAGCCATTGCAGAAAATGTGGACGGTATTTTTGTATTTAACAGTCTTGATGCAGATGCCCTGCACCCGTCTGTGGAGCAGGCTCTTGACAATGGGATTGCATTTGCTCTGGTGAGTTCCAGGGATCCTGTATTTGGTCCCGAAGACGTTTCTTTTGTAGGCTTTGACCTTGAAGAACAAGGATATACATCAGGCGAATGGCTGGCAGAACAATTGACAGAAGAAGGAAGGACAACTGATGTAAACGTTGGTATAATGGCAGAATTTAATGCACCATATTCTCAAATGAGGAGTGCAGGGATTCTTGCAGCATTGGATGATGCAGGGATAACTTATAATGCCTCAGAAATTTATGAGGTCGGCGTAGACCTTGGAGAAGCGGTAAATATCGTTCAGTCTTATATGCTAGCTAATCCTGATACAGATGTTCTTTTGGGAATGGGCAGTTTGTCCAGCCCGGCATGTGTAATGGTATTGCAGGATCTGGGATATGAACCAGGAGAGACCATATGGGCTGGTTTTGACCTTGCTCCTGAAGTTGTAACCGGAATAGAAGCTGGATACGGAGCCAGTAATGTGGATGAGGTGTTCAACTACGGCTTCCTACCGGCTATTGCACTTTACCTGAGAGCGAAATATGATTTCCAGGTTGGAGACCTACCAGTTGCTACAGTAATGGTAGATTCCACCAATATTGAAGGATTTCTATATTGGGTAGACCAGGGAATAAAGTAAATCCCTTAGCTCTAGTAACGGCAGGGAGTAGGAATTCTACTCCTTGCCGCTTTTTTAAATTTGAGAAAAAGCTTTTAGATTCAATATATTACTTCTGAAAGGCGGCAGGATGAATGACAGGACCACCAAAAATATAGGGAATTTGAATAATAAAAGTATAGCTAGCAGGATTGGGGCGATAAGAGAAATAATAATCTTTGGGCTGACAGTTGGTTTATTTATAATTTTTTATTTCACGACCAGAGGTATTATGTTTGCCCCTGCTACTTTAAGGATAATATTTGTTGCTGTTGCTGAATTAGGGCTGGTAGCTATTGGCATAACTATGTTAATCATAGCTGGAGAATTTGACCTTTCTGTTGGCTCAATATCAGCTATGGGTGCTCTATTGGCTGCCAGGTTTTATCAAATGGGAGTTAATCCGTTTTTAGCCCTTGGTATCTCTTTGATTGCGGGTATTGCCCTAGGTGGTTTTAATGGTTTTATAACGGTTAGGTTTAAGCTGCCATCCTTCATAATAACGTTGGCCACCATGATTGGTTACAGGGGCCTGATTTACGTGATCACCGAAGGAGTACCGATAGGTTTCAGGGTTATAGACACTCATCCCGGCTTTCACAGGTTGCTTACGGGTATGCTGACAGTGATTCCTATTCCTTTGATCTGGCTTGTAGTGGGTACTGTGATCCTTATATTGCTGTTGAATTTTCGAAGGTTTGGTAACCATGTCTATGCTGTAGGGGGACACAAGGAAACAGCAAGGGCAATGGGAATAAATATAAATAAAACAAAAATGATCTGTTTCATGATTTTAGGGATGCTTTCTTCTTTTGCAGGGGTAATGAGAGTAACCCGTATAAGAAGTTTTCATTCGCTGCAGGGAGAGGGGATAGCCTTGCTGGCTATTGCTGCTGCAGTGATAGGAGGGACTCTCCTTCAAGGCGGTGTAGGAACAATACTGGGTGCTGTACTGGGAACTATTGTCATCGTGCTGATAGAATATGGCCTTATAATGTCTGGGGTTGGTGCATATATGTACAACCTTGTTTTGGGAGCTGTTATTATAATAGTTGTAATATTAAACAATGTTATTGAACAAAGGAGAACATGATGGAACAGGTTTCCCTGCTGGAAACTAAAAATATTCATAAATGGTATGGAAAAATACACGCTGTAAATGGGGTAAGTTTTACGATAGATAAAGGTGAAATTCTAGGATTGATAGGAGACAACGGGGCGGGGAAATCATCTTTATTAAAAGTTCTGTCAGGATATCATTGTCAGGACCAGGGAGAGATCTTCATAGAAGGGGAAAAGGTGGTCATCAACTCCCCAGCTGATGCCAGAGAGCTTGGGATTGAGACAGTCTATCAAGAAAGGGCATTGGTGGATTCTATGAGTTTGGCCAGAAACTTTTATATGGGTAGAGAACCTGTGAATAGAGCAGGATTCTTAAACAAAAGAAAAATGGCAGAATGCATAGATGTATTAAAAGAAATAGGGCTTACAATTAACTCTCCAGACTATCTTGTCGCCAATCTCTCAGGAGGCCAGAGACAGGGTGTGGCGATAGGCAGGGCAATGTATTTTAAGGCTAAAATGGTTCTTCTGGATGAACCCACAACGGCTTTGTCGGTAAAAGAAGTGCACAGGGTGCTGGATTTAGTGCTTGAATTTAAAGCCGCGGGGATTGCTGTAATCTTTATCACCCACAATATTCAACATGTTTATGATATCTCTGACAGGTTCTTGATATTAGAAAATGGAGAAAAAATAAAGGATATCGAGAAGGCCGGTACGTCTGTGAAGGAACTCTCAGAAGTCTTAATGGGTGAATAAATGCCTGAATACATGCTTGGGGTTGATATTGGTACCGGTAGCTGTAAAGCCACTATCCTTAGCAATGAGGGTAATATCATTGCTACATGTTCAAATAAATATAATACCCATTACCCTAAAAGGGGATGGGCTGAACAAAATCCCCAGGATTGGTATCAAGCATTAAAGCGCTCCCTGCATCATATTTTTGATAATACAGGCCTCAAAAAAAAAGACATAGTCTCGATCGGGATAGACGGGATGATGAACAGCCCTGTTTTCCTAGACCAAGAGGGCAGGATACTCCGCTCGACTATCATCTGGATGGACCAAAGAAGCGAGGCCCAAGTTAAATGGTTGAAAAAAAACTTAAAAAATAATATAAAATTTCCTATTACTTCTACTACACTTCTCAGCAAAGCCATGTGGTTAAAGGAAAATCAACCTGGTATATGGAAGAAAGTATGGAAGATCCTTTTGCCTAAAGATTTCATCAGGTTTAAATTAAGCAATTCTTTTGTCACTGATTTCTCAGATGCTTCAGCTACCCATTTATTCGATGTAGAAAAACTTACCTGGTCCGATGAGATCATTGGAATAACAGGTATAGACAAGAAAAAACTCCCTGAAGCTGTTTCGTCTACAGAAATTGCCGGCCGCCTGTCCAAGGGTCCAGCTGAGGAATTAGGATTGCAGGAAGGAACCCCTATAATAGCTGGTTGTTCTGATTCAGCATCTGATAATCTTACTGCAGGGGTAATATATGCAAATCAGTGTTTGATCAGGCTTGGCACCTGTGGTGCATTATTCATGCTGATAGACAAATTGCCTGCCGGGCAATCAGAGCGATACTACATAATTGTACATTCCGTACCTGACAGGTGGATGATACATCTAGCCACACCGGCAGGTCTTGCAATAGAATGGTTCAAGCAGGCCTTTTGCGGGCAGGATTCTGTTATTACTAATGAAACATTTGATGCTAGGGCCAAAGGGATCCCGCCAGGTTCACATGGCCTTATTTTTCACCCTTACCTATCAGGGGAACACACTCCTCGTGAAGGGTTTGACCTGAGGGGAGATTTTGTCGGAATAAATCATAAGCATACAAATGATCATTTTTTCAGGGCTGTATTGGAAGGCATCTCATTTTCCATCAAGGAGTGTTTTGAGACATTTGAAGAAATAAACCCACAAATTAAGTCTATCAGGGCAGTGGGCGGGGGGATGAAAAGCAGACTATGGCGGGAGATCTTAACAAATATCATCGGCAAAGAAATGGAACTCCCTGTTTTTGAGGACCCATCGTTTGGGTCGGGGCTGCTGGGAGGGATAGGGGTCGGCCTCTTTGAGGATTTTGAAGATGCTGTAAAAAAATGCGTCCAAATAAAAGAAAGAGTAAAACCCGATAAATCAATTCAAATAAAGTATAGCGAGGCCTTTGATTTATATAAAAACGTACTTGATAGACTGCAGGACCTATTATGGATATAGGATTTTAGGAAGTAATTGGCCTGACCTACAAAATGCCATCATGTCCTTATAAGGAGTTTAAATGAATAGCAGAGAGAGAGTTTTAGAAACACTTAAGCACCGCGAGCCAGATTTAATACCTTTCGATATAGGAGGAGCACCGAACACTAATATACATATAATCTCTTATCGCAACCTATTAAGATATCTGGGAGACAATAGAGAAGTAAAGCTGGGAGATGCAATTTTTCAGACGTCATTGATAGACGAAGATATTCTACAGCGGTTAAAGGTTGACCTGCGGGGGCTGGACTTTGCTGTCTTTGGTTCAGAGAAGATCCACAATGAGCTAAAAGAAGATGAGAAATACTTTTATTTCACCGGGGATTGGGGCATTGACTGGGTCATGCCCAAAACCAATGGACTATATTTTGACATAAGGCGGCGGCCTTTATCCGGCAGGATTGACAGCAGGGATGTGGATGCAATAGATGTCCCCGGCATGCCTAGCCAGGAAGAAATCGAAATCTTTAAAAAGAAAGCAAATTATTTTAAAGAAAGTGGTTTGGCAGTGGTGCTTGCGGGACCTGACGGGGGCATACTAGAACATGCCTTTGCTATCAGGGGCCATGAAGATTTTTTAATCGACCTGCTCTCAGAACCCGGCTTGGCAAAAAGGTTGCTTGATAAGATTTTAAGATATAAGCTAAACTACTGGGAACTTATGCTTGAACAAATGGGGGACCTTATAGATATAGTTTCAGAAGGGGATGATATAGCCACCCAAAAAGGCATGATAATGAGTCCCCAGCTGTACCGGGATATGCTTAAACCATTTCACCGTGAACTTTTTTCTTTCATTAAAAAAAATGCAAAAAAACCGCTGTTCATAAATTTCCATTCCTGCGGAGCCATCAAAGAGCTTATCCCAGACTTTATCGAGGCAGGAATAAATTCCTTGCACCCTGTACAGGTTAGTGCAAAAGGCATGGATACAAAGGAACTGAAAAAAGAGTTTGGGGACGACCTGACCTTTTGGGGAGGGGGTATTGACACCCAACATGTATTATCACGGGGCACGACAGAAGAAGTAAAGGATGAAGTAAAAAGGAGGATAGACGATTTAGCTCCGGGAGGCGGCTTCATATTTGCAGCCGTACATAATATCCAGGCAGATGTACCCCCTGAGAATATCATGGCTATGTGGGAGACGTTCAATGAGTTTAGGAGTTATAAATAAATCAGGACCCAGGGCAATTTAATTTTGGCCAGGAGGGATATATGAGTCTTTATATAAAAGGGGGGAAAGTATTTTTACCGGATAAATCAATGTCATATAATACCCTGCTAATAGAAGGCAAGCTAATAAGCGGGATAATTCCAACCGAATACAGACCTGGAAGCAAGGATAAAGTAATAGATGCAACCGGGATGATGTTAGTCCCTGGTTTTATAGATATTCACATCCATGGAGCCTTTGGCAAAGACAGCATAGAGGGTACTTGTGAGTCTATTAAAACGATCGGGAGGTTTATTTCCTCTCATGGCACTACGTCATACTTGCCGACGATCGGAACCTTTGAGTCAGGGTTGGTAATGAAATCTATACATAATATAATGGCCTGCACTCCTCCTGAAGATGGTGCCAGGCAACTAGGCGTTCATATCGAAGGCCCGTATCTTAATGTCGAACATAGAGGGGCCCAGCAAAAAGACATGATCAGAAGCCCCGATCCTTCCGAATATCAAGAATGGCTAGAGACTGAGGCTGTAAAATTGGTTACAATCGCACCGGAAGTCGAAAATGCCCTCGATTTCATTGATTTAGGCACAAAACAAGGCGTGGAATTCGCAATAGGGCATAGTGGGGCAAGATATGAGCAGGTAATCGAGGCTGTTGAACATGGCCTCAGACAGGCTTCTCATTTATATAATGGTATGTCCGGGCTCCATCACAGAGCTCCCGGACCGGTGGGAGCCATTCTAACAGATGACCGGATCTTTGCCCAGATCATTGCCGATGGTGTCCACGTACATCCGGCAATGGTTAAGCTTGCGGTTTTGGCCAAAGGTGTATCCAGGATAATTCTTATCTCTGATAGTATCCCCGGAACAGGGTTAGATGATGGAGATTATGACTA
>PWSB01000116.1 GCA_003563375.1 Actinomycetota bacterium
AGGACCGTAAATTCATCCAGAATTATTAAATATCACTATTCCTGAAGATAACTTAAACGAGATCCTTTCTTCTTACCTTCAAACCCGGCACTTTTATTTCGTAGTTTTTTCGAAGCCATTGCCGCCCACTGCATGTCTTTTCTTTTTCTCTCAATTTCTCTTTTTTTATTAATATCTGCAATATAGACAGCACAGGCTTCCCTTATCAGCCAGCTTTTACTGATATTCTCTTTACTGTAAAACTGCTCTATCTCGTTTAAGTTATCTTCAGGAATAGTGATATTTAATAATTCTGGATGAATTTACGGTCCTTACCGTATACAACAGATCTTATGCCTCTTGGATACTTAAAGCAAAAGGTCATAGGTTATATGAGAACAGCTTTGAAAACATTCAGAGTGCGTAGATAGAAAACGCCCGGTTTGGCCAGCGTCCCATCAAAATCAAAAATAACAGGCTTGATCATAAATTCTTATCTGCTTGTGTTGCCGGACCTTCGCTCATGAGGCCACCGGTTCTGCTGTTAAAAAGCATGGCCAGGCAGACACCCGCAAGCAGAATCAAACTGTCGACAAACCCAGCAGAATCGCTTGACAGGCCAGGCCAGATTTTTACAGCCGATGCCATGATCAAACCGATGATGGCAAAATAGACCCACTGGTTAAACCTTTGCAGAAGGAAATGAATCATACGCGAAAAACTCAAAAAACCGACCAATGCTCCAAAAGCCATCACCAGCAGGATGATTAAATTAAAATCGCTGATTGCGGCAATCATGGTAGAATACATACCGGTCAACAGCAGTATCATCGAGCCGCTTACACCCGGTATGATCGCCGTTGCCGCACTGATAAAGCCTGCCCCGAAAACCTTGAGTAAGGTGATCGCGTCTGGGGTTACCAACGCCGCGTCTGTCGTCTCGGGCTGATTTGCTACCAGAAGACTGAGAAGGACAAAACTTAAGACCATAGGAAGCAGATATATCAAGCGGAAAGGCTTTTGAGCAGCTCGGCGGTAGAGAAATGGCACAGATCCAATAAGCAGGCCCGCGAACAGCATGTTCAATTGGCGCGGGTACAGCATCAGCACATCATTGATTATTCGGGAAAAAAGAAAAACTGCCGCGACGCAGCCCGCAGCAAGCGGCAAAAGAAACGAGAGTTGTTTGCGGCTCTGGCCCCGACGCAACAATTTATGAAAGGAGGCAATCAGCTCTTCATAAACTCCAGCAATGACCACCACCGTTCCACCGCTGGTACCGGGGATCATACCCACAAGACCAATAAAACCGCCGATCATAGCGACCTTTATCGGATGAAGGAACCTGTTCTCACGACAGTTGCTCAAACTTGTCCTTTCATATCAGCGTTGTTTTCCACTATATTCACCTTGTCTGCTTTTCGTTAAACGCCACGTACCTAGTATATGCTAACCCATTTGCCGCAGCATTTCAAAAACAAGGTCCAGGTTCATGTATTTGCTGCCATTAGGGCGGCCTTATACAGGTTTCCGTTTGATATAGCCATATATCACTCTTGGCACAGTACACTTTGGTATAGGGCCTAAAACCAATCTTTTTTTCCTTATTGGCTTCTTTTTTAAATAGGATCTCATGGACAGAGCTCACCGTAGCATTTTTCTGCTCCCATACAATCTTGGTTATTTCTGTCTCAAAAGCGCTGATACTATTCAGCTTGCCGATGTATGCTATTTGGTTTTTCCTTTTAGTCTCCATTGTCCCAGTCTAAGTATCACTTATACATTAAACGTATTTTATCATTAAAATTATAATATTTTTACTTTATCCCGTCCGGAAGATAGTCCATGCCCATTTAATCTAAAATATATAAATTTAGATTCATCATAATACATACTTACAGGCAAAAATATTTTTGGAAAACCTCTTTTCTGGTGCAAGAACTGTGGAGCGAATTATATAGGCTACGATATGAAAGGCTATAAAAAGAAAGGTATCTAAAATATGTCTGCTCAAATTATAAGAAAAAGGGGGAAATCGGCTGCCAGTATCCTTTCTATATAAATAAAGACTGGATTGAGTAATGGTAATAAAAGCGAAAAAGTTCTTTTTTATACATATCTCAATTCTTTTTATGAAACAGGGTTTGTAAATCCTATTGATGAAGCAATTCGCAGTGTAAATGAATTCGATTTATCAAAATATAATAAACTTGACCATATATTCATTTTCGTCCATGTTTAACTACTTCCTACCTCTTATGTCTTACGTTGGATAACTATATTATTGGCTATTTATTAATATATGCCAAAAAATGAAAGCCATATTATTTTTTTTGAATTAAAAATTGTATAATATGAAAACTTTAATATAGCTAGATAAAACGTAAAATGAATGAAACGGTATCGGTCATAATCCCAGCATATAACGAAGAAGAGAGGATAACCCAAACCCTGCTGGAGACCATAAAGGTTCTTAAGAGCTTAAAAGGCATGGACCATGAAATAATCATAGTAGATGACGGAAGCACGGACAGGACATGCGATGCATTAAAAAAATTCCAAAATGAGTTTGGAGAAATCCAAATAGTAAGCTACCAGCCCAACACAGGCAAGGGAAACGCCTTAAAAAGGGGTGCACTTAAAGCCAGTGGAGACTATATACTTTTTATGGATGCTGACCTTGACCTGCATCCTTCCCATATAAAGGACTTCCTGAAGCTTATGAAGGCATCCGCAGCGGATGCAGTCATAGGCTCAAAGACCATAGAAGGCTCCGAGGTCACTGTTTCATTTAAAAGAAAATTTCTAAGCA